>NZ_JBOHCV010000149.1:0-2167 GCF_050698815.1 Streptomyces sp. | reverse complement strand
CCAGGGTGAGGACGGCTTTGGTGATTGACGTCATGCGGTTGGGGCTGATCCGCGATCTTCGGAAGATCCGCCAGGACTTCAGTCGCGCCATGCCTCGTTCGACGGGTGCCCGGGATGCTGCCAGTGCCCGGTTGAGCGTCTGCTGTGTTGGGGACAGTTGCCCACCGGGCGGCCGTCTGCGCCCGGTGGTGACCCAGGGGCCGGCGCCTTGGTAGGCGCGGTCGGCAAGGACGGGGACACCTTGGCGTTCGCAGATCCGGATGATCCGGTGAGTGCGGGCCGCCGTCAGGTCGTGGCACCGGCCGGGCAGGGCAGGCGAGATCCACAGCGCGTGCCCGGTCGGATCAGTCACGACCTGCACGTTCACGCCGTGGCGGCGGTGCTTGTGCGAGTAGTCGGCCCGGCCGTCGCCGACCCGGTCGCACTCGGCGAGCGTCCCGTCGAGCAGGACGTACTCCGGTTCGTGCTCGCGCAGGACCCTGAGCAGGCCGGGTGCGCGGGCGGCCAGGAGGTCGATCACCGCAGTGGTGTAGGCGTGGGCGGTGCCGACCGAGATGCCGAAGCCTGCGGCTATCTGGGACAAGGTGTCGTGCTTGCGCAGATACACCAGACCCACAAGCGCACGTTGGTGCGGCGGAAGCTTGCAGCGGCGGTCACCCTCGCGGGTGACGATGAGCATGGTGACCCACTCGACCAGCGCATGGGGCAGGTCAAGTGCGGCAGGATAGGGAACCAACGAGGCACCTGCGCCAATGAGTTGAGACTTCGAACATCTCCCTCAACGGCACGGGTGCCTCGTGCGTTGCGCCCTTGGCGCCGTCACCCCATCGGTGGCCACTCTGAAAAAGCTCATTGATCCGAAACGGTTTGGGTTCTGGGTGGTTGGTGGGGTGTGAGCGATCTGGTGGGGGACGCGCGGCATCTGTCGCCGTCGGCGCAGGAGGCCTTGCGGTTACGGGCGGTGGCTGCGTTGGTGGCGGGTCGGGCCCGGGAGGACGTGGCGGCGGTCTTCGGGGTGTCGCTGAAGGCGGTCGACACGTGGTGGGCGAAGTGGCGGGCCGGCGGCCGGGAGGCGCTGGTCATGCAGCCCCGGGGCAAGTCGGTGGGGGTGCATCAAGTGCTCCGGGAGGTGGAACAGTCCGCGGTACGTCAGGCGGTCCTGGAGCATCGGCCCTGTGACGTGGGGTTGAGTGGGCAACTGTGGACTCGGAGGCTGGTGGGTGAGCTGATCGCGAAGCTGTACCGGGTGCGGCTGACCGAGCCCGGGGTGGGCAAGTATCTGAAGCGGTGGGGGCTGTCCTTCCAGCGACCGGACAAGCGGGCTGTTGAGCAGGACCCGGAGGCCGTTCGGCGCTGGCATGAGGAGACCTGGCCCGAGATCCGCGCGAAGGCGAGGAAGGACGGCGGCGAGGTTCTGTTCGCCGACCAGGTCGGTGTCCGCTCCGACCAGGTCACGGGCCGCACCTGGGGTGAGAAGGGCAAGACACCCGTGGTGCGGCGGAGCGGGAACCGGTTCTCGGTGAACGCGATGTCGGCGATCAGTACCAAGGGCCGCATGCACTTCATGGTCTTCACCGAGAGCTTCACCGCCGAGGTGATGTGCCGTTTCCTCGACCGGCTCGCCGGGCACTTCGACCACAAGGTCCACCTCGTGGTCGACGGGCACTCTGCCCACCGCTCGCGGAAGGTCCGCGACTGGCTCGCCGCTCACCCCGACGATGTCGAGCTGCACTCCCTGCCGCCGTACTCGCCCGAGCTGAACCCCGACGAACTGGTCAACGCCGACCTCAAGCACAGCCCGCCCAAACAGCACCGAGCCCGTAACCAGTCCGAACTCGCCGCCGAGACACGCCGGTTCTTCCACAGACGCCAGCGTCAGCCACACATCGTCCGCGGCTACTTCGGCGGCCCCACCGTCAACTACGTCCTGGACGAGAACCCTTTGAGTTTCTGATCAATAGAGTTCTCGGACGATGGGAAGGGCCTTTTCGGCGATACGGTGCAGGCTCTCCGGATCGCCGGCGTAGACGCCCTCAGGGCGCGGCCAGTGGACGACGAGATGAGTAATTCCGGCCCCGCTGTAAAGCTCTGCCATGCGGAGAAAAGAGTCCGGGCTCTTCAGGAACTCTCCGGCCGCGTCGGTCGCAACGAAGATGCGGTCTATGCC
>NZ_JBOHCV010000148.1:0-18523 GCF_050698815.1 Streptomyces sp. | reverse complement strand
GGGCGCGAGTGCGTTGGCCGCCCGGGCCGGCCGCCGGCCCTTGTCGGCCCCGGCTGTCAGACCCTGGTGCCACACTCCCCGGCATGACGGCAGGCAGGGGGACGGGCACCGCGGGGCGCTGGGCACTGGCCGAGTCCGCGGGCGGCCGCGTCCTGGTGTGTCCGCTGGACGCGCGGGGCCGGGCGGCGGGCCCGGTCAGCACGGAGGAGTCGGCGGCCGCGGCACTGCGGTCGCGCCCCGAGGTGAGCCGGTGGGTGTGGCGGTCGACGGCGGCCTGCTATCCGCGGCTGCTGGAGGGCGGGGGCCGGGTGGAGCGCTGCTACGACGTGGAGGCGGCCGAGGCGCTGCTCCTCGGGCACGAGGGGCGCAGTGGTCAGCCACGGTCGCTGCCCGCGGCATGGGCACGACTGCGCGGGCTGCCCGTACCGCCGGACCCGCCGGCCGTCTCCCGGGACGCGGACCCCGAGCCGTCGCTGTTCGAGGCCGGACCGGTGCCGCTGCCGGACGGCGTGGAACCGCTGACCGCACTCCTGGAGGTGTACGCCGCCCAGTTGGAGCGCACGGCCGCCGCCGAGCATCAGGAGCGGATGCGGCTGCTGCTCGCGGGTGAGTCGGCGGGGACGCTGGTCGCGGCGGAGATGGGACGGGCCGGCGTGCCCTGGCGGGCGGACGTGCACCGGGCACTGCTGGCGGAGCTGCTCGGGGAGCGGTACGGGGGCGGGGGACTGCCCAGGCGGCTGGCGGAGCTGGAGGAGGAGGTCTCCCAAGCGTTCGGAGCAGGCGTCCGGGTGCGGCCCGACCTGCCGTCTGACGTGCTGCGGGCCTTCGCGCGGGACGGGGTCAAGCTGTCCTCGACCCGGGCGTGGGAGCTGCGCGGCGTCGACCATCCGGCGGTGGATCCGCTGCTGCGGTACAAGAAGCTCTACCGGCTCTACACCGCCCACGGCTGGTCCTGGCTGCGCTCGTGGGTGCGGGACGGGCGCTTCCGCGCCGAGTACGTTCCGGGCGGCACCGTCTCCGGCCGATGGACGACCAACGGCGGCGGTGCGCTGCAGATCCCCAAGGTGGTGCGGCGTGCGGTGGTCGCCGACCCGGGCTGGCGGCTGGTGGTGGCCGACGCCGAGCAGATGGAGCCGCGCGTGCTGGCCGCGGTCTCCCGCGACCCCGGCCTGATGGCCCTCGCCGGCAGCGGCCAGGACCTCTACACGGCGCTGTCGGAGCGGGCGTTCTCCGGGGACCGCGCGCAGGCCAAGCTGGCGCTGCTGGGTGCGGTGTACGGGCAGACCAGCGGGGACGGGCTGCGGAATCTCGCGGCGCTGCGACGGCGCTTCCCGCACGCCGTCGCCTATGTGGACGACGCGGCACGGGCGGGCGAGCAGGGCCGGCTGGTGCGTACGCACCTGGGCCGCACCTGCCCTCCGGTGGACTCGGACACGGCGGCCGGCGGCGCGGAGGCGGACCCGGCGTGGGAGGACGGCGCGGGGGCGGGTTCAGGCACGAGTACGAGTGCGGCGCGGGCGCGTGGCCGGTTCACGCGGAACTTCGTGGTGCAGGGCAGCGCCGCCGACTGGGCGGTGCTGATGCTGGCCGCGCTGCGCGGCCGGCTGGCGGGGATGATGGCGGAGCTGGTGTTCTTCCAGCACGACGAGGTGATCGTGCACTGCCCGGCCGAGGAGACGGAACGGGTGAGGGAGGCGATCCGGGCGGCGGGCGACCGGGCGGGCCGTGCGGCGTTCGGGGAGACACCGGTCCGGTTCCCCTTCAGCACATCCGTCGTGGAGTGCTACGCGGACGCGAAGTGAACGGGTGCGGCGGACTCACCTCTCCAGCGCGGCCCGCAGCCGTGCCGCCACCTCGGCGGCATGCGCCTCGCCGGAGTAGCGGGTGCGCGGCCAGAAGAAGCCGCGCAACCCGTCCTTGCGGTTGCGCGGCACGATGTGCACGTGGAAGTGCGGCACCGACTGGCTGATCCGGTTGTTGGCGGCGACGAACGAGCCGGCCGCCGCCATGCCCTCCTCCACCGCGGCGGTGATCCGCTGTACCCGGGTGAAGAAGGGCCCCACCTCGCCGGTGGGCAGGTCGGTCAGCGTCACGTGGTGCCCGCGCGGCACGACCAGCACGTGCCCGGGGAAGAGCGGCCGGGCGTCGAGGAAGGCGACCGCCACCTCGTCCTCGAAGACCCGGTGACTCGTGTGCCGGCCGGCGGCGATGTCGCAGAAGACGCAGTCCACTCCCCCAGTCAACAGCCCGCGAGTGCTGAGCGGTACCAGCCCGGGCGCGGCGGCCGCCTTCCTCGCCCGGCCGGGGCGGTTCGCCGCCGCCGGCGGCGGCGCTCACGCGTGCGCATGGGCCGGAAGGTCCAGGTAGGCGCAGAGTTCCCGGGCGGCGGGGCCGGCGGCATCGCCCGCCGGCAGGGCGACCGAGACCTCCCAGACCGGCTGCGGCCCGCCCGCCAGCGGTACGGCACTCAGCCCGGACGCCTCCGGCTTGCCGGCGAAATGCCGCGGCACCACCGCGATCCCGAGCCCCTGCTCGACCAGCTCGAGCAGGCTGTGCACGTCGTTGACCTCCAGTGCGACCAGCCGTTCGACCCCGGCCGCGGCGAAGGCCCGGTCGGTCAACTGCCGTACGCCCCAGTCCGGCTGGAAGTCCACCAGCGCCTCGCCCCGCAGCTCGGCCCACCGTGCCCGGTCTCCCCCGGCGAGGGCGTGGCTGGGGTGACAGAGCACCACCAGGGACTCCTCGGTGAGCGGCAGCAAGCGCACGCCCCGCGGGGGACGCCCGCACAGCGCGACGAAGGCGAGGTCGAGCCGGCCGGCGCCGACCGACTCGGCCAGCTCCACCGAGCCGGCCTGCCGCAGCCGGATCTCCACCTCCGGGTGCTCGGCACGGAAGCGGGCCAGCAGGCTGGGGACGTGAACCCCCGCGATGCACTGTTCGGTGCCCACGGAGAGGGTTCCGCGCAGCATTCCCTGGACGGCCGCGACCGCCTCCCTCGCCGCCCGTACGCTCGCCAGGGTCCGCGTCGCCTCACTCAGCAGCGCCCTGCCGGACCCGGTCAGGCCGACGCTGCGCGTAGTGCGCACGAACAGCTTGGCGCCCAGCTCCCGCTCCAGCGCCCGGATGGCCGCCGACAGGCCGGACTGGGAGACCAGCAGCCGCTCGGCGGCACGGGTGAAGTGCCGCTCCTCGGCCACGGTGACGAAGTATTCGAGGTGCCGTAGTTCCACGATTCAGAAGCCTAGCCGCTGAATTCGTTCGGTTTCTTCTATTGGACGTCTCGCACGGGACGCGCGAGCCTGGGGAGGCACTGCCCGCGCCCGTACTGCACCAGCCGATGAGAGGCCACCGTGTACCAAGCCGACACCAGCCGTTACGACACGATGCCCTACCGTCGTACGGGCCGCAGCGGCCTCCGTCTCCCCGCGATCTCGCTGGGCCTGTGGCAGAACTTCGGCCCCGACCGTGCCCTGGACGGTCAGCGCGCCATTCTGCGCAAGGCCTTCGATCTGGGCGTCACCCACTTCGACCTGGCGAACAACTATGGACCGCCGCCCGGCTCGGCGGAGACCACCTTCGGACGGATCTTCCGGCAGGACTTCCGCCCCTACCGGGACGAGATCCTGGTCTCCACCAAGGCGGGCAACCTGATGTGGGACGGCCCGTACGGCGAATGGGGCTCGCGCAAGAGCCTGCTCGCCTCCCTCGACCAGAGCCTGGGCCGGATGGGCCTGGACCACGTCGACATCTACTACTCGCACCGGCCCGACCCCGACACTCCGCTGGAGGAGACGATGGGCGCGCTGCACTCCGCCGTGCAGCAGGGCAAGGCGCTCTATGTGGGCATCTCCAACTACTCGCCGGAGCAGACGCGGGAGGCCGCCCGCATCCTGCGTGAACTGGGCACGCCCCTGCTCATCCACCAGCCGCGCTACTCGATGCTGGACCGAGGGCCCGAAGAGGGGCTGCTGGAGACGCTGACCGACCTCGGGGTCGGTTCGATCGTCTTCTCCCCGCTGGCGCAGGGGCTGCTGTCGGACCGTTACCTCGACGGTGTTCCGGCAGGCTCCCGCGCCGCGGGGGCCAATTCGTCCCTCAGCACCGACCAGATCACCAAAGAGACGGTCGGCATGCTGCGCGGGCTGAACGATCTAGCGCGGGAGCGCGGGCAGTCGCTGGCGCAGCTGGCCCTGGCCTGGGTACTGCGCGGTGGCCGCGTGACCTCGGCGCTGGTCGGCGCGAGCAGTCCCGAGCAGCTGGCGGACAGCGTCGCGGCGGCCGCGCGGCTCGACTTCACCGACGACGAGCTGGCCCGCGTCGAGGACCTGTTGAGCGGCGGCCCGTCGCTGAGCTGACCCGGGCCTGCCGGTTCGGATCGCGTCCCGGCTCATCGCGTCGGGTGGTACGGGTACGGGCGCCGCTCCCGTGCCCCGGGCAGTCGAGCCGGCCCGGGCGGCGGCCGGCCAGAACCGCCTTCCGTGACCCGTCCGGCCGGGGAAACGCATGGTTCCCGCCGTCCAGGGGAGACATGGACACCGGCGGCGGGAGCGGACCCGGCGGCGTGAAGAAGGGAAGCTCGCCATGGCAGAGACGACCGAGCAGGGCGGCTACTCGGCCGTCTACCGGCGCAGCCTGGAGGACCCGGAGGGCTTCTGGCTGGACGCCGCCCGCGACATCGACTGGACCGTCGCGCCGACCCGGGCCCTGGACGCGTCACGAGCACCGCTGTACCGGTGGTTCCCCGACGGGCAGTTGAACACCTGCCACAACGCACTGGACCGTCACATCGACGCGGGCCACGGCGAGCGCCTGGCGCTGGTCCACGACAGCCCGCTGACGGGTACCACCACGTCGTACACCTATCGCGGGCTGCGGGACGAGGTGGCGTCTTTCGCCGGGTTGCTGGCGGGGCTCGGTGTGACCAAGGGCGACCGCGTCGCGATCTACATGCCGATGATTCCCGAGGCGGTCGTCGCCATGCTGGCCTGCGCCCGCCTCGGCGCGGTCCACTCCGTCGTCTTCGGCGGGTTCGCCGCGCACGAACTCGCCGTGCGCATCGACGACGCCTGCCCGAAGGTCGTCGTCGCCGCCTCCTGCGGCATCGAACCGGCTCGCGTCGTGCCGTACAAGCCGCTGCTGGACAACGCCCTGGCGATGGCCGGGCACCAGCCGGAGCGCTGCGTCATCCGGCAGCGGCCGCAGTGCACCGCCGAGCTGTCCCGCCGTGACCTGGACTGGGACGAAGCCATGGCAGCCGCGGAACCGGTGGACTGCGTCCCGGTGGCGGCCACCGATCCGCTCTACATCCTGCACACCTCCGGCACCACGGGCCGCCCCAAGGGCGTGGTGCGCGACAACGGGGGTCACGCCGTCGCACTGCACTGGTCGATGGAGAACATCTACGACATCCGTCCCGGCGAGGTCTTCTGGGCGGCCTCCGACGTCGGCTGGGTCGTCGGCCACTCCTACATCGTCTACGCCCCCCTCATCGCGGGCGCCACGACGGTCCTCTACGAGGGCAAGCCCGTCGGTACGCCGGATGCCGGAGCCCTGTGGCGGGTGATCGCCGAACACGGGGTCACCGCGCTCTTCACCGCGCCGACGGCGATCCGGGCGGTGAAGAAGGAGGATCCCGAAGGCGCGCTCCGGCACGCCCACGACACCGGCTCGCTGCGCCATCTCTTCCTCGCCGGCGAGCGCCTCGACCCGGAGACCTACCGCTGGGCGAGCGACCTGCTCGGCGTTCCCGTGATCGACAACTGGTGGCAGACCGAAACCGGCTGGCCGATCGTCGCCAATCCCATGGGCCTTGAACCGCACGCGATCAAGGCGGGTTCCCCCACCCTGCCGATGCCCGGCTACGACGTGCGCATTCTCGACCCGGAAGGCCGCGACGTCCCGCCCGGCACCGACGGCGCGGTGGCCCTCCGGCTGCCGCTGCCACCCGGCACGTTGCCCACACTGTGGCGCGACGACGAACGGTACGTGCGCTCGTACCTCTCCACTTACGACGGGTGCTACCTGTCCGGTGACGGCGGCCGGAGGGACAGCGACGGCTACCTCTACATCATGGGCCGCACCGACGACGTGATCAACGTCGCCGGACACCGGCTGTCCACCGGTGCGATGGAGGAGGTGCTCTCCGCGCACCCGGACGTCGCCGAGTGTGCCGTCGTCGGCGTCGCGGACCCGCTCAAGGGGCAGGTGCCGAGGGGCTTCGTCGTACTGAAGGCCGGCCTCGACCGCGATCCGGACGAGGTCGCCTCGGAACTCGTCGGCCGGGTGCGGGAGCGGATCGGTGCGGTGGCGGCCCTGCGTCAGGTCGATGTGGTCGCCGCGCTGCCCAAGACCCGTTCGGGGAAGATCCTGCGGCGCACCATGCGCGACATCGCCGACGGAGGTGACCCCGAACTCCCCTCCACCATCGAGGATCCGGCGGTGATCGAGGCCCTGCGGCCGGTGCTGAACGGCACGGTGTGAACGGCACGGTGTGAACGGACGCCTTGCGCGGACCGCGACGGGCTCCTCCCGGATGGTGTGAGGAACCCGTCGCGGTCGAAGGTCAGTTCACGCCGAGGGACCTGAGCACCTGCCGCTGGCGTGCGGAAAGGCGCGTCGGGAAGTAGAGGTAACAGACCCCGCCGGTACCGGACCTGACCTTGCCGTCCGCGTCCTTGCGCTTGGTGCGCAGCCAGATGTTCTCCCACTGGCGGCGCTTGTAGACGCGCCGGACCGCGTCGTTGTCCTTGGACGCCGGGTCGTTGGCGATGACGTCGCCGTCCTCGGTGAATCCGATCACGGTCATCAGGTGGCCGGCGGTGCCGTAACCCGCGCCGTCGAGTTCGGACTCGATGAAGGACTGCGAGGTGATGAGCGGGATGCCCGCCGCGACCAGGCGCTCGGCATCGGTGAGGCTGCCCAGCCGGGTGACGACGGCCTGCATGTTCCGGTACGTGGCCGCGTAGGCGGCGTTGAACGGCCAGTTGCCGCAGCCCTCGTACTGGTAGTCGAAGGTGTACCGGGCGGCGTGGCAGACCTGGGGGTCGGTGAAGTCGGGGTTGACCCACTCGAGGTCTTCGGCGGTCGGCTCGCGGCCCCAGCGCTCGATGATCATCTGGGAGGAGGTGGGACTGCACCATGCCTCGCCGCCGTTGTCGTACTCCGGGTACCGCCCCTTGTGCACGTTCTGGGAATAGCGCGGCACCTCCACTTCGACGCCGCGGGCCGGCCCGGGACGGGAGGCCGGCACCTCGAACCGGTCGGGAACGTCCGAACTCATGGCGCTGAGCCGCCACACGGCGGGCTTCGCACCGCTGCCCACGGCGCGGTAGAGGGTGACGCGCAGCTGGTACATCAGGAGCCGGAGCCCGCTGTCGAGGTCGTCGATGGCGAAGGTGTCGGTCCAGACGCTGGACTTGCCGTCGCTCTGGTCGTCGACAGAGGTACGCCGCGGCACGTCGTCTCCGTCACCGGCGGTCCAGATGCCCATCGTGTACCAGGGCGTCTCGCTGCCGTCGGTGTACATGCCCTGCAGCTCGACGCGGAGCCAGGAGCCTGCGGGAGTGTGCGCGTTCCAGGAGGCGATCAGCTCGCCGGCCGCCACCGACGGCTTGTGCGGCACCGAGGTCCAGGTGGCGTACTCCCACCTCGCCGTCTTCTTGGTGTGCGGGTCCCGGTACTCGGTGATGCCCTGCGCGGTGTCGAAGACGATGGCGGGCCTGCGGCCGTACACGGCCCGGGTGCCCTCGGTCTCCCCCGCGACCCAGTCGCCGTAGCTGCTCCAGCTGTGCAGAGAGACGGTCGCCGGGCTCTTGCCGGCCCGGCCGGGCTTGGCGGACAGCTCACCGGCGAACGCCGAGGGGGCGGCGGCGGTGGCGCCGGCCGCGGCGGCTACGGCGGCGGCGAGTACGGTGCGGCGCGTGGCGGGTCTGCTGTTCATGGCCATAGATCCCTCAGATCTTCGACTAGTTCCCATGCGGCGGCAGGTGCACGTCAGAGTGCCACTATCGCGGGTGTGGCGCCCCACGGACCAGGGATCCGGCCCTCGCCGCGCCCACGAATATTGGTGTGAACCACTGGCATGAGCGGCGCGAGGCACCCGTACGCTGGGGCCGATGTCCCACCTCACCCGCCTGCCCACGCAGCCGCCCGCCCCCGTGGCCGCTCTCGTGGCGCTGCTGCGGGAGGTGCCACCCTCGTGCGGGCCGGTTCGGCTGGTCGCCGTGGACGGTCACGCCGGGTCCGGCAAGACGACCTTCGCCGGGCGGCTCGCCGTGGCGCTGGGTGGTGCTCCTGTGCTGCACCTGGACGCTCTGGCCAGCCACGATGCCTTCTTCGACTGGACCGGCCGGCTCACGGAAGCGGTCCTTTCCCCCCTCTCCCACGGCCGCAGCGCCCGCTACCGGGTCTACGACTGGGCACGGGGGGAGTTCCCCGCGGATCCGGCGGCCGAGTCGGTGCTGGACCCGGAACCCGTCGTCGTGGTCGAGGGGGTGGGGGCGGGACGGCGCGCGCTGCGCCCGTACCTGGCCTGCCTGCTGTGGATGGACATGTCGCCGGCGCAGGCGTGGCGGCGCGGGCGGAAGCGGGACGGACCGGAGCTGACGGAGTTCTGGAGGGCGTGGACGCGTGCCGAACGTACGCACTTCGCGGAGGACCCCTCGTCTTCGTATGCGAATTTCGTGGTGCGCCAGGGAGTGCAGGGTTATGAGGTGCGGAGGGGGCCTGAGGGACACCGCTGAGCGTCCCACATCGTCACCCTTGGTGACCCGTTGGGCGCATCAGGACCGGACCGGCAGCACACCGTCACTGAGCGGCTTGACCCGGGAGCCTCACAGGAATTACTTTTCCAACAGGCGGTCTGTACAGGTCGCCTGCAGACGCGAAGCCCCCGGTTGTTCCCCCGTGATCGGGGGCTTCGTCCTGTCCGCGCCCGGTCTCCGACGGGCGCCCTCCGCCGCCGCCCGCTTACCATGGGTAATCGCGCTCTCTCCGCCCCGCCCGTCCGGCCGCCCGGATCGCACGCCTGCACCACCCTTCGGCCGCGCCGACCGCGCGGGTACGATGCCAAGGGGCGCGGGAACACCGGGGGATCAGGGCCAGCGAGCGACAACTCCCGCCCGGAGTACGGGCGTTCGTCGGCCGATTCCTCATCGGCCCGTCCGCGGCGACAGGGAACGTTTCGTGGGGGACGTGATGGACTACGGCACGCACGGCGTTCCGGGCCCGCACGCGCCGGCCGACCTCGCCTGGCTGCGCGGCATGGACGCCTACACCGTGGGCCAGTACGGCCAGGCGGAGGAGGAGTTCCGCACCGCGGTGCGACTCGATCCCGGCATGGCGGACGGCTGGCTGGGGCTGCACGCGCTGCGTGCGGACACCGCGACGGCGCTGCTGCGGATGTACCACAGCCGGCACCGCTTCGGTGAGCAGCGCACCCGGTACGCCCGCACCCTCAACTCCTGGTACTGGCTGGGCTGGTGGGTGCAGCCCTTGCTGGAGAACGAGCGTGATCTGCTGCTGGCGCACGCCTCGCACTGGCTCGACGGCCGGCACGTCGCCGAGCTGGACCGGGCGCTGGCCGACTGCCCGCCCGTCGACAGCGACGCCCAGGCGCGCTTCCTGCACGCCTGCCGCGCCTATCTGGCCAAGGACTGGGAACGGCTGGTCGCGCACACCGAACCGCTCGTCGAGGACGCCCTGCTGGGTATCGAAGCGGGTCTGTTCGCCGGCATGGCGCGGGTACGGCTGGAGATGTACGGGCAGGCCGAACCGCTGCTCGCCGCCGCGCTGATGCGATGCCGCAGCGAGCAGCCGCAGCGCAAGGAGCTGCGGTACTGGCTGGCGCGGGCCCACGAGGGCACCGGACGCAGCGCCGCGGCGCTCCCCCTCTACCGCGCGGTGCACCGGATCGACCCGGCGTTCATGGACACCGCGGCACGGCTCACCACCATCGCCGAGGGCGACGGGCTCGGCGACTCCGGTGACCTGGCCACCGCGATCACTCTCGCCGGCACGGGTACGGGCGGCGGCGGCCCGGACGGGCTGGACGGCCGGTTCGAGGGCGGACTGGACGCCGATCCTCTCTCGGGCGAGACCGGAGCCGGCGCGGGGGTGGCGCAGGACGGGCCGGAGGCGCCGGACGTCGCCGAGAGCGCCGACCCGGAGGTGGACGCGGGAGCGGAGGCGCTGCGCCTGGAGGATTCCGGCGACCCCGCCGAACCGGTGCGGGTGGACTCCGACGCCGTCCGGGAGCGGCTGGCCTCGCACAGCGGCGGCGCCGAGCGTGTGCTCACGGGCCCGGCCGATCCGGTGCTGCTGGCCCAGGCTCTGGACGAACTGGAGCAGATGGTGGGCCTGGACCCGGTCAAGCGTCAGGTACGTGCGCTCTCGGCCCAGTTGCACATGGCGCGGCTGCGGGCGGCGCAGGGCCTGCCGGTGCAGCCGCCGAAGCGGCACTTCGTCTTCTCGGGGCCCTCGGGCACGGGCAAGACGACCGTGGCGCGGATTCTGGGCCGGGCGTTCTACGCGCTGGGACTGCTCGGCGGCGACCATCTGGTGGAGGCCCAACGGGCCGACCTGGTGGGCGAGTTCCTGGGGCAGACCGCCGTGAAGGCCAACGAGCTGATCGACTCGGCGCTGGGGGGCGTGCTGTTCGTCGACGAGGCCTACGCCCTCTCCAACACCGGCTACGGCAAGGGCGACGCGTACGGCGACGAGGCACTGCAGGTGCTGCTGAAGCGGGCGGAGGACAACCGTGACCGGCTGGTGGTCATCCTGGCCGGTTACCGGGAGGGCATGGACCGGCTGCTGGCCGCCAACCCGGGCCTGTCCTCCCGCTTCACCACCCGTGTCGACTTCCCCAGCTACCGGCCGCTGGAGCTGACCGCGATCGGTGAGGTGCTGGCGGCGGAGAACGGCGACGCGTGGGACGAGGAAAGCCTGGAGGAGATGCGCAGCATCAGCGGCCACGTCGTCGACCAGGGCTGGGTCGACGAGCTGGGCAACGGCCGCTTCCTGCGCACCCTTTACGAGAAGAGCTGCGCCTACCGCGATCTGCGGCTCTCCGGTTATCCGGGCACGCCGACCCGGGACGACCTGGCGACACTGCGGCTGCCGGATCTCATGCAGGCGTACGGTGAGGTGCTGTCGGGACGTGGTCCGCACGGTCCGCGCGCGGATCCGCCGCCTCCGCTGTCGTGAGGGGTGCCGCCGCGGTGATCCCTTCCTCCGCGCCCGTGGCGTGCGCCCGCTGCCGCGGCGGCGCACCGGCCGGCTCGTGCGCGGGGTCGTGGACTTCGCCGACGAGCATCTCCAGCACGTCTTCCAGCGCGGCCAGGCCCAGTACCCGTCCCGAGGCGTCCGCGACGGCCGCGAGGTGCGAGGCGGCGCCGCGCATGGCGCCCAGCGCGTCGTCCAGCGGGAGTTCGGCGCGCAGCGTGGTCATCGGGCGCCACAGGTGCTGCGGTACGGCGCGGTCGCGCTCGGTCAGCTCCAGCACGTCCTTGACGTGGAGATAGCCCATGAAGGCGCCGCCGGGCGCGCAGATGGGGAAGCGGGAGTAGCCGGTACGCACGGTGAGTTCCTCGACCCCGCGCGGAGTGACGTCGGGCCCCACGGTCACCAGGCCGGCCGGTGCCAGCAGCACGTCCGTCAGCGGGCGGGAGCCGAGTTCGAGGGCGTCGGAGAGACGTTCGTGTTCCGCGTGGTCCAGCAGGCCCGCCTGCCGGGAGTCCGCGACGAGGTCGGTGAGCTGCTCACTGGTGAAGACCGCCTCGACCTCGTCCCTGGGCTCCACCCGGAAGAGCCGCAGGATCAGCGTCGCGCACCAGCCGAGCCCGGCGGTCACCGGACGGCACAGGCGGGCGAAGGCCACCAGTGCGGGGCTCAGCCACAGGGCGGTGCGCTCGGGCGCGGCCATCGCCAGGTTCTTCGGGACCATCTCACCGATGACGAGGTGGCAGGAGGCGACGGCGGCGAGCGCGATGACGTACCCGACCGGGTGTACCAGTGCCTCGGGCAGCCGCGCTGCGTGGAAGAGGGGCTCCAGCAGGTGGGCGAAGGCGGGTTCCGCCACCGCGCCGAGGGTCAGCGAGCAGACCGTGATGCCGAACTGCGCGGCGGCCATCATCTGCGGCAGGTTCTCCAGCCCGCTCAGCACCCGCCGGGCGCGGACCGAACCGGCCGCGGCCAGCGGCTCGATCTGGCTGCGGCGCACCGAGACCAGGGCGAACTCGGCGCCGACGAAGAAGCCGTTGGCGAGCACCAGCAGCGCGGCGAAGAGGAGTTGCAGGGCGCTCACCTCGACGCCCTCCCCACCGGCTGCGGCTGCTGCGGACGCTCCGCTACCCGCACGATGCGGACCCGGTCCGCGCGGTGGTGGGCCACGAGCCGCACCCGCAGCTGCCAGCCCTGCCCGCCGGCGCCCCCGGGCAGGTGCGCGGTGTCGCCGGGTGCGGGGATCCGGCCGAGGCGGTCGGCGACCAGACCGGCCACGGTCTCGTACGGGCCCTCCGGCGCCGCCAGCCCGATCCGGTGCAGCAGGTCGACCCGGCAGCCGCCGTCGGCCTCCCAGGCGGGGCGGCCGTCGGGGTCGGGGGCGACGGATGCGAGCGCGGGCAGATCGTCGCCGTCGTGCTCGTCGCGTACCTCGCCGACCAGTTCCTCCACGATGTCCTCCAGGGTGACCACGCCGGCCGTGCCGCCGTACTCGTCGACGACGACGGCGATGGGCGCTTCCCTGCGGAGCCGCTCGAGCAGCGGCTGCACCGGCAGGGTCTGGGGGACGAGGAGCGGTGGCGCCGCGACGTCGGCGACGGGGGTGCGCAGCCGCTCGTGCGCGGGGACGGCGAGGGCGTCCTTGAGGTGGGCCATGCCAGCGATCTCATCCAGCCGTTCGCGGTAGACCGGGAAGCGGGAGAGGCCGGTGGCCCGGGTGAGGTTGACGACGTCCTCGGCGGTGGCGCCGGTCTGCAGGGCGCTGACCCGTACCCGCGGGGTCATCACGTGCTGGGCGGTCAGCTCCGCGAGGGAGAGGGTACGCACGAAGAGGTCGGCGGTGTCCTGCTCGATGGCTCCGGCCCGGGCGGAGTGCCGGGCGAGGGAGACCAGTTCACCGGGGGTACGGGCGGAGGCCAGCTCGTCGGCGGGCTGCACGCCGAAGGCGCGGACGATGCGGTTGGCGAGGGCGTTGAGCAGGGTGATGAGAGGCCGGAATGCGGCGGAGAAGAGCCGTTGCGGGCGGGCGACGAAGCGGGCGACGGCCAGCGGCCGGGACACGGCCCAGTTCTTCGGCACCAGTTCGCCGACGACCATCTGCACGGCGGACGCGACGAGCATGCCGGTCATGACGGCGATGCCGGAGACGGCGCCCGGGGGCAGCCCCGTCGCGGTGAGCGGCGGGGCGAGCAGGGCGGCGAGCGCGGGCTCGGAGAGCATGCCGACGACCAGAGAGGTGAGGGTGATGCCCAGTTGGGTGCCGGAGAGCTGGAAGGACAGCTCGCCCAGGGCCGCGGTCACCGCGCGGGCCGAGCGGTCGCCCTCGGCGGCGGCCCGCTCCGCCTCGGGTCTTTCGACGGTGACGAGGCCGAACTCGGCGGCGACGAAGAAGCCGTTGGCGAGGATCAGCACGAAGGCCGCGGCGAGCAGCAGAAGCGACAGGGTCATGCTGTGGCTCCCCGGGATCCGGCGGGAGGCACAGCGCAGGTACTACAGGACGATCCGTCCATCGCTGACGGTGGTCACTCCTCGGGTAGCGGTTCACCGGTCGGGGCGGTGCGTGGAGCCGCCGCCCCGACCAGAGTAATCACCTCGGCGGCGTCCGCGGCAGAGGCGCCGGCCGGAGGTCTTGGTTCCGCCGCGGGCGGAAGCACGGGCGGGGCGGCGTGCGGGGTCACTGTGCGGCGTCGGGGATGCCGCGGGTGCCGTACCTCTCGGCCAGCGCGCGCAGCGTCCTGGCGTCGGCGATGGCCTGCTGCCTGGCGATTCCCGGCTGGATGCCCATGGCGGGCAGGCTGGTGCCGTCGGCGAGGTCCAGTGAGACCCAGGGGTCGCCGGTGCGGAGGTTGACGCCCAGCACCTCCGCCCAGTCGAGGTGCCGCTTCACGGTCAGGTTGACGACCGTGACTCCGCTTTCGCCGACGGTGACACGCGGGCGGGACAGGAGCAGCAGTACGCCCAGGAAGAGCAGCCCGGTGACGATGAAGCTGACCCGCTCCCCCGGGCTCACCGTCGGCAGGATCAGCGCGATCACCGTCAGGACGAGGAAGGCGGTGATGCCGACGCCGAGGAGCACGACGCGGGTGCGGGTCGGCCGGAAGGTGACGGGGAGCGTGGGCAGTTCGGTCGTCCGCGGGGGTCCCGGGTCCGGTTCTACAGGCGGCATGCGTGGATGCCGGTGGTGAGGATGGCGCGCGCGCCCAGTTCGTAGAGGTCGTCCATGATCCGCTGCGCCTCGTTCGCCCGCACCATGGAACGCACGGCGACCCAGCCCTGGTCGTGCAGGGGTGAGATGGTCGGCGACTCCAGGCCCGGGGTAAGGGCGACGGCCGCCTCCAGGCGCTCGGCGCGGATGTCGTAGTCCATCATCACGTAGCGCCGGGCGACGAGAACGCCCTGCATGCGGCGGAGGAACTGGTTCACCTTCGGGTCGTCGTCCGGGGCGCCGGAGCCGCGCAGTACGACGGCCTCGGAGCGCAGGATCGGCTCGCTGATGATCTCCAGGCCGGCGTTGCGCAGGGTGGTGCCGGTTTCCACGACGTCGGCGATGACTTCGGCGACCCCGAGCTGGATCGCGGTCTCCACGGCACCGTCGAGGTGCACGACGGAGGCGTCCACGCCGTGGTCGGCGAGGTGTTTGGTGACCAGTCCGGAGAATGAGGTGGCCACCGTCATGCCGCCGAAGTCGCGGACGTCCTTGGCCGTGCCGGGGCGGGTGGCGTAGCGGAAGGTGGAGCCGGCGAAGCCGAGTTGCATGATCTCCTCGGCACGCGCTCCGGAGTCCAGCAGCAGGTCGCGGCCGGTGATGCCGATGTCGAGCTTGCCGGAGCCGACGTAGACGGCGATGTCACGCGGGCGGAGGAAGAAGAACTCGACCTCGTTGTCGCTGTCGACGAGCACCAGTTCGCGGCGGTCCTTGCGCTGCCGGTAGCCGGCCTCATGGAGCATCTCCGACGCAGGCTCGGACAGTGAACCCTTGTTGGGTACGGCGATGCGCAGCATGGTGCGGGCTTCCTTCGGTGGGTGCGTGTCAGAGGTGGGCGTATACATCGTCAGGAGAGACGCCCCGGGCGATCATCATCACCTGGAGGTGGTAGAGGAGCTGCGAGATCTCCTCGGCGGTGCGCTCCTCCCCCTCGTACTCGGCCGCCATCCACACCTCGGCGGCCTCCTCGACGATCTTCTTGCCGATGGAGTGCACGCCCTGGGCGGTCAGTTCCGCCGTGCGTGAGGTGATGGGGTCGCCGGTGGCGGCCTTGTGCTGGAGCTCGGCGAAGAGCTCCTCGAATGTCTTGTTCGCCATGGTGCTCTCAACTCTACGTGCATGCCCTGCGGCTGTTAGCGCCAGGGTTCGGCGACGGTCCGCAGGACGGCGGCGGTCGCCACGGCGGCGGTGACGGCCTCGTGGCCCTTGTCCTCGGAGGAGCCCTCGAGCCCGGCCCGGTCCAGCGCCTGCTCCTCGGTGTCGCAGGTCAGCAACCCGAAGCCGATGGGGACGCCGCAGTCCACGGAGACCTGGGTCAGCCCCTGCGTGACGCCCTGGCAGACGTAGTCGAAGTGCGGGGTGCCGCCGCGGATGACGACTCCGAGCGCGACGATCGCGTCGTACCCGCGCTCCGCGAGGACCTTGGCGACGACGGGCAGTTCGAAGCTGCCCGGGACGCGCAGCAGCGTGGGCTCGTCGATGCCCAGCTCGCGCAGGGCGCGCAGCGAGCCGTCCACGAGGCCGTCCATGACCTTCTCGTGCCACTGTGCCGCGATCACTGCCACGCGCAGATCGCCGCAGTTCTTGACGGACAGTTCGGGGGCGCCCTTGCCGCTCACGTTGCTCCTTGCATGGATTGTTCGGTCTTGTCTGAATTGTGCGCAGTTGTCGTGTGGTCGGGCCTGCCGCTCGCACGGCGGGTCACTTCACTGGTTGCTGCAGGGGGAGGCCTGTTCCACCTCGAGCCACGGCAGGTCATGGCCCATGCGGTCGCGCTTGGTGCGCAGGTAGTGGAGGTTGTGCTCGCCTGCCTGTACGGGCATGGGCTCACGCTTGTCGACGCGCAGCCCGTACCGCGTGAGCGCATCGGACTTGTCCGGGTTGTTCGTCAGCAGCCGCAGGGAGCGTACGCCGAGGTCGTCGAGCATCTGGGCGGCGGCGGCGTAGTCCCGTGCATCGGCCGGCAGCCCCAGTTCGAGGTTGGCGTCGAGGGTGTCGCGGCCACGCTCCTGCAGTTCGTACGCGCGCAGCTTGGAGAGCAGCCCGATGCCGCGTCCTTCGTGCCCGCGCAGGTAGACGACCACTCCGCGGCCCTCGGCCTGCACCCGCTCCAGGGACTCCTGCAGTTGCGTGCCGCAGTCGCAGCGCAGCGATCCGAAGACGTCGCCCGTCAGGCACTCCGAGTGCACACGCACCAGGACGTCCTCGCCGTCCGCCTCGGAGAGGTCGCCCGCGACCAGGGCGATGTGCTCGACGCCGTCGAGGGTGGAGCGGTAGCCGTAGGCGTTGAACTCGCCGTAGCGGGTGGGCAGCCGGGTCGTGGCCTCGCGGCGGACGGTGGGCTCGGAAGTCCTGCGGTAGGCGATGAGGCCCTCGATGGAGATGATCGCAAGGCCGTGCTTGCGGGCGAACGGGATCAGCTCGGGCAGCCGCAGCATGGTGCCGTCCTCACCCGCGATCTCGACGATGGCGGCGGCGGGACGCAGCCCGGCGAGGCGGGCCAGGTCGACTCCGGCCTCGGTATGCCCGGCCCGCGCCAGGACGCCGCCGGGCTTGGCGCGCAGCGGGAAGGCGTGCCCGGGGCGTACGAAGTCGTCGGCGGAGGCCTGTGCGTCGGCGAGCAGCCGGATCGTGGCGGCGCGGTCGGCGGCGGAGATGCCGGTGGTGACGCCGTGGCGTGCGGCGGCGTCCACGGAGACGGTGAAGGCGGTGCCCATCGCCTCGGAGTTCCGCTCGACCATCTGGGGCAGGTCGAGCCTGTCGAGGTCGCCGGATTCCATGGGGGTGCAGATCAGGCCCCTGCACTCGCTCATCATGAACGCGACGACCTCGGGGGTGATCCGTTCAGCCGCGACGATGAGGTCGCCCTCGTTCTCGCGGCTCTCGTCGTCGACGACGACGACAGGACGGCCGAGGGCGATGTCGGCTATGGCGGATTCGACGGGGTCGAGGGTGAAGTCCTCCGGGCCCCGGTCGGCCGTGTCTGCGGCTTCCTCCGCCGCGTACCAGGCGGTGGCTGCGCTCACGCTCATGCCTGCAACTCCTTCATCAGGCCCGCTCGGGCCGGTCGTGCCAGTGGTGCCGGTGGTCCCGGTCGTGCCGGTGGTCCCGGTCGTGCCGGTGGCTCCGGTCGTGCCGGGCAGCGGCCCGGCGGCGTCGCCGCTGGCGGCTGCGTTGCCGGTGTCGCTCATGGGAGTGCTCCTTCGGCGGCGGTCTCCCGCCCTGCGGGCGTTCCCGCCGTGTTCTGCCGTGTCCGCAGCCACCAGCTGCGCAGACCCCACAGCACGAGGACGAGGTAGACGACGTACACGAGACCCGAGAAGGCGAGCCCGCTGCTGAAGGCCAGCGGGACGCCGACGATGTCGACCAGCAGCCAGGCGAACCAGAACTCGACGAGTCCGCGCGCCTGCGCGGTCATGGCGGCGAGGGTGCCGACGAAGATGTACGCATCCGGCCACGGGTTCCACGACAGCGACGGGACAAGCGTGAAGAGCCCGCCGACGGCGAGGGTGCCCAGGGCCGTACCGGCGACGAGCATGCCGCGCTCACGTCCGCCGGCGAAGCGCACCGCGATGGAGCCGTCCCGCGCCTGCTGCTTGCCGCGCCGCCACTGCGACCAGCCCCACAGCGCGACGAAGACGACCAGCAGCTGCTTGCCCACGCCGCCCGCGAGCTGCGCGGAGGCGTAGGCGCCGATGAGCACGACGCCGGAGAGCACCTGGACGGGCCAGGTGAGGATCGAGCGGCGCCAGCCCAGCGCGAGGGCGGCCAGACCGATGGTGTTGCCGATGATGTCGGAGTAGATGACGTGCTGTCCGAACGCGGTGAACGCCTGGCCGTTGAGCCAGTCCAGAGAGCTCATCGGACGGCTTCCTCCGCGTTCGCGGCCTGCTCGTCTCCGCTTGCGCTCCCCCGCGTACGGCCGTTGTGGCCGAGCAGCCGCTCGACGTACTTGGCCAGGACGTCCACTTCGAGGTTGACCGGATCTCCGGCCTCCTTGATGCCGAGTGTGGTCATCCCGAGCGTGGTGGGGATGAGGCTGATGGTGAAGTGCTCGTCACCCGCCTCGACGACGGTGAGGCTGACGCCGTCGACGGTGAT
>NZ_JBOHCV010000147.1:0-11962 GCF_050698815.1 Streptomyces sp. | reverse complement strand
CACCTCACCAGCACACCACGAGCCCGCACCCGCACCAGCCACTTCGCAGCACTCGGCCCCACCGAGCCAAAGCTCAGCAGGGCCGAGTAAAAGCCACCCCCGAATAAACCAACAGCGTCAGTGATCTTGGCGGGGGCTTCTTCATGCCGGGTGACGCCATCCCTGACATCAACGCAATGTGGCAGTGCTCGCCTACGACGGACAGCGCCGGGCGCTCGAGCCCATCAGCTCGTCGGGTGCTCCGGGAAGATGAAGCCCCGCACGGGATGGCCGTCGTGCCAGCCGGGGGTTCTCGCTGGTTCACCGCCAAGCTTCGCGATCAGCGCATCCAGCGACGACAGCGTGATGTCCTGCCGGTCCAGGGCGTCAGCACGATCGAAGATGCGCCACTCACCTGCCGGATCAGCCATGTCGACGGGGCCCGCTTCGCCGGGCACACCGACGAGCTCCAGCGCTCGATGAACCCTGCGGGCTTCGTCTTCGGTCACGGAATGCCACCTTTCCTAGTCGATGCCCTTGGGGCGGGGGATGGGGGTAATGGGGCCGTTCGGTCCGCCGCTGTGCTGACAGTTTGCCGCGACACTGATGCCGCCGTCATTCGGAGCTGCCCACAGTTCGACGTCGACCGCGAACCCTGCCCGGTCGATCGTCGCGCGGGTGCGCCTCAGGACCTCTGGGTCGTAGTTGGTCATCGCGTAGCCGGGGTGATGGTCCACGAACCGGCCGTACCGGTCGCACAGATCGCGGTACAGGGCGGTGTGCAGGATCAGGGCGTGCCAGCCCTCATCCACCACCCGCGAGGGCGCCATCGGCAGGTCGTATTGCGCGCCGGCGGCAACGAACTTGGCCGCCTCGCCGATGATGCGGCGGGCCATGGGCCGCACCATGCCAGGGTTGTTGTCGGTGATAGTGACGAGCACGCGCTCCATGTCGGAGCCGGAGATCAGTTCGTTCATGTGCGTTCCCTCTCTGGATTGTCTTCTCGCCAGGTCGGTGGGGCTTCTGTTATCGCTGGGGTTGGGAGCCGTAGAGGATGGCGCCGAGAACAGCGGCAACAGCGAGCCAATGGCAGACGACCGCCGTCCGCTGCCTCATTGGGCGGCCTCACGTTCATCAAGGACGGCAATGTCGTCGCGTAGCCACCGCGGGGCGTCACAGTGCTGCGCGCGGGCTCGGGCGTGCTCGAAGCAGGCGTAGAGGATCGCTCCAGGGCCGGAACCGCCTTCGATCACGCCCACCATGACGGCCCCGTCCCTGGTCGAGCCGCAGTCGATACACCGTTTCACCGCGCCGCCACCTCGCACGGTCCAAGCACATGAGCGATCACCGAGGTGAGGGCGGTGCGCAGCCGGCACGGATTCGTCAGCAGGCGGCTTTCGTCGATGGGCATTACCCAGTGCGGGCCCGCTGACCTGACCCGGTCGCGAGGCGGTACGGTCACCCAGCTCGCCGGCCCGAGGACCTGCACGTGCGCGTTGCCCGGGAACTTCCACGAGGCGGCGGAGCCGCTTCGCACCAGCCAGTACAGACGGTGCGCACAGGGGTCGCGGATGACGGCACCGCCCTGATCACCGAGAACAGCCAGCACGCGGTCTCCGAGATACGCGGGCAACCGCACCGCGTCCCACTCCACACCGGCAGGTTGCAGCCTCGAGTCTCGTCCCCGTGGCAACCACGAGGGTGGTTCGAGCTTCGTCAGGAAGGTCATTGGTAGCTCCCGTCCACGAGTGTCTGACTACGCCAGGTAATCGCGCGGCGACAGGAAGGAGCGATGGTGTGCCGATGCAACTCCGATGCAACTCGCGCCCTGTGCCGCTGAACCCCGTGCAATCCATCGCCGTGAACGGAAGAATCGGGCTACGTTCCGTGTCGGACGGAACACAGCAGCCACCCGATGCTGGAGCGCTTTGATGGACCCCGAGAAGTGGCCCAACGAGAAGATCCGGGCTGTGCGCGAAGAACGCTTCCAGATGAGCCGCCAGGAATTCGCCCACGTGATCAACGAACAGGGTCTGCGCATGGGCGAGAACACCGGCTGCACGCCCCGGGTGGTCGCCACTTGGGAGGACGGCGATGTGGCCATGCCCCGGCCCATCTACCGCCGCATCCTGACCGAGTTGACGGGCGAGAGCATGGCGGTTCTGGGCTTCTCCGGGACCCGCCCAGCCCGTCGCACCGTCATCTCATTGGATCAACTCAGCAGCCAGGAGCCACCAGTGGACAGGCGCAGCTTCCTCTCTGGCCTCGGAGCTTTGGGGTTCGACCCGGAGCATGGGACGCCCCGCAGAATCGGAGATGCGGAAGTACGAATCGTCCGCAAGATGGTCCGCCAGCTCAAGCAGCTCGACGAACGTATGGGCGGCGACAACCTGAGCATGGATGCCCACCGGGCCCTCGGCGCCCTCAACCGGCTCATCAACACCGCGCACTACACCGACCGCACTGGCAAGCAACTGCGCTCCGCATGCGGTGACTTGGCCGTCCTCACCGGCTGGCTGAGTTACGACGCCGATCGGACGCAGGCCGCCTGGACGTACTACAACCAATCCCTCTACCAATCCCGCATGGCGGAGGACCCCGAGGTGGAAGTTCACGCCTACGCCCAGATGTCGATGGCCGCCGCCCGCAAGGGGATGCCGCGCGACGCCGTCGAGTTGGCAAGGATGGGCCAGCGCGTCGGTGCCCGTCACGTGCCCCCACGGCTGATGTCCCTCCTTGCGCTGCGAGAAGCCTGCGGCTGGTCCCGGCTGGCCGACTCCGCGGAGTGCCGGGCGGCTCTCTCCCGGGCGTACAAGTCCTTCGACCACGGCCCGTCGGACCAGGACCCCAAGTGGATCGACTTCTACTCACTGGCCGAACTGGACGGCTTGGCCGCCACCTGCCATGCGGACATCGGCGAAACCGATGTGGCCAAGCGGATGACCGAAAAGGCGCTGGCAACGATGGATCACCGCTACGGTCGCAACCGTGCCTGGTACAGCACGGTGCTGGCCGAAGTGCACCTCCAGGACGGCAACGTCCCGGACGCCTGTCGGGTTGCCCGAGACACGCTGCCCCTGATCGCCGGAGTTTCCTCCACCCGTACGACAGCCCGCCTCCGCCACTTCCGCAAGAGTGTCGAGCGGCATAAGGCTGAGCCCGCAGTTCGGGACTTCCTGGACCAGTCGCACGCTCTTGTGGCGTGAGAGGGAGAGACATGTCGGAACTGAAGCTGCGCCGACTGAGCGGCACGGAGGCCGCTGCCCGAAGTGAGTTGCTGGCGGACCTGTACGAGCAGGCGTACGCCGAGAAGCTCGACGGCGCCTTCCGGTCCCGCGAGGGCTTCCTGGACAGGCTGTCCACATACGTACAGCGGCCCGGCTTCGAGCTGGTGACCGCTGATGACAACGGCACCATGGCCGGGTACATCTTCGGCTTCCCCATCGCCCCCGCCGGGACCTGGTGGAGAGGTTTTCGCAGTGATCTTCCCCTGTATATCCGTGAGTTGACCGAGCAGGGGAAGGTCTTCGCCATCTCAGAACTGCTGGTGCACCCTGCATCCCGCCGCCGGGGCATCGCCCGCCGCCTCCACGATGAACTCCTGGCGAGCCGGGGCGAAGAGCTCGCCACCATCCTGGTCGACCCGAAGAACACCCCGGCACGGTCCGCCTACTACACGTGGGGCTGGCAAAAGCTGGGCGACATCCAGCCCTTCGACAACTCCCCAGTCTTCGAGTCCCTGACCCGACCGCTCTGACCAGGCCCGACTTGGCACCCCTGCTCCGCCCCCTCGAGTGAACCACCATCGGCCCCGGCCTCCCCACAGGCGTCAACAGCGCGCTCAGCCAACCGAGAGGACGCAGTCAAGCATCAAATGAAGCCCCCTGTTGAGCGTCTCCCGAGACCGGACACCTCACGGCCTCGGTACTGAGTAGCAACCTTCTCTCTACCTCAAGGGCTCGCTCCGCTCGCCGCGCGGCCCGGCCGCCGGCCCGCGCGCGGACACGAGCTGCTGAAGAGAACGACGTCGTAGCCGGTGCGGCCGGCTCCACGGCTTTAAGCAGCCAACGTGGAGCGAGCCTCTAAGATCATGGCCCAGATCGGGCTACTACGGGCAGGCAAGTAGCCAGCCCGATTCGCGGCCAGCGTATGGGCCATGATCTCTCGCTCCAAGGCAGCTCCAGCTCTAAGCCGCTACACCGACCTCATACTTCGGGAATCTGACTCGTTTTACTTGGCCATCTCAACAATGTCTCGCCCGCTCCTGGGTGAGTTTCGGTCTGCTTTCGAAACAGGTCGGCCAACACTTGTCGAGTCTCCGCGATCTCGTTTGCAAGACGCTCGACGTCAGAAATCGAGAATTCGCGTTCCTGTAGGCCCTTCCGTTGCCTGCTGCGGATGCACCAGAAAAGCTTCTCTCCCGCGGGAACGTCCCCCCATGGGCGACCAAGGTAATCATCCCCATGTCCGATACCCAGTGTCATCTCCGCTCGCCAGGTGCCGTGAGTTACCGCGTTGCGCAGAATTCGCAACTTCGCCATCTCGGCTAGAAGGCTGCGAAACTCAGCATGATCCTCGCTGGACCAGAGCCTAAAGTGGAAGTCTACTTGTGCACGCATGGTCTTGAATGTATCGCTAAGCTATTCGCTACTCTGGCCCTCGAATAATACCCAGACACTCTCGGCGCTACCAGGCAGAAGGTCGGATATCATCTCGCGCAACATTTCATCCACTTGCGCGCTTTCCACCGCGACTCGACCAATTGCCTCAAAGAGCCTAGGGTCTGATGCGAATGGAATCAAGAATTCACTCTCCCGTCACTGTTCTCAAATTCTAGCCAGTGGCTTCCGGTGATGACTCAACAAATGCCTCAATGGTCGCCTCTATTAGACGGCAAAATTCCGCACCACTATAGTTGTAGTCCCATTGTTCAAGGCTACTGGTAAGTGACCGGAGAACGCCCAGAACTCCGGCATCAAGCAGAACCGATGCGATGTAACCAATGTAGCCTGTGAGTTCAGGATTTAGGCGGCCTCGCATGTTATAGATTTCAACTTGGTTAGACTGGAAAGAAGACAGCGTCCCACTTGAGCCTGCGTGTACCGCGTGGTTGAATTCACGATAAGCTTGCTTGATTGAATCTATTTCTACTGAATCCTCAAGATCCTTGAATGTGACACGCTTCTTTTCAGGGTTTCCCGTGGCGGGTGCTGCCCAGTTGTTTTCACCATTGAAGAAATTTACTCCCCAACGAGCCAGTGCCCCATCTCGAATTCTTGCTTCCTTCTCGGGAAGGTCCGCCGTCAGCCATTTCCTTCCGTGCTCTTCATAGCGAGATGATATATAGTACCTCTCGGCAAGGTCCCAGCCTCCCGGTGAAGCATCGTTGCAAATGACCCACGACTTCACTACGAGTTCGTACAGAGTGCATGCTCGGGATGCCGCACCGTCGGAGAATCCGTATCTGAGCAAATGGGATATCTCCCGTCCGAGAAGAATCATCCTGGAGTGCATGCCGGTCAATACAAGTGCCTTCACGCTCTTGCCGCTCAGCAATCCAGTGATTCCAAAAAGCGCCTCGCCGTGTCGCGTCGCTGGAGTCTCGCTAAACCACGCCATAAATGCGCGGGTGAGGTTTAGATTCACGAATTCAGCTGAGGCGAGAGAGAGGTCAAGGTTTCTGAACGCTGCGGCAAACCTTCGCATCACTCCCCGGTAGACGTTCTGATGTCGCTTTACATGTTTCCTGGATCTTATTCTCGATTCCTTCTTGGAAGAGGTCGTTAAGTCGCTACATGAGTTGCCAGCGTCAAGAAGAGTTCGATGATAGAACTTCAATCCGTCAATGTCGCCGTACTCGGATTCGCCAGCCTCAATTGACTTATTGACCAAATCGGTGAAGTGGCGCAGAAACGTTGATTCGTTTGGTTCCATGAAATCAGCCCCTCCCAGCCTTCCGATGTTCTCATTTGCGGTCGCATTAAGGCGAGAGCTTTGACACATCTCGTCTGATTTGTAACTTTGGGGCGGGTTTTGCCGAGGTGCGCGACTGGGGCCGTCTTTGGGCCGTGCAAGGCTGGCCGACACTGACAGTCGATGCCGGATGTAACTGTCGTCGCACCGCTCTGGCCTGGGGCTCTCTAGTTGATCTGCGACACTGGTACGGCTATGCCGAAGCCCGGAGCACTAGCATCAATTGGGGCTATCCGTGCCCTCTGCGGCAGGATTGACAGCGACTCACGAGGCGCGCGGCTGCCCTTGCGGAAACGAGCCCGAGGCACCACGTGCGAGTGCCGTTGATTCTTCCCGACGGGCTTGAGCTTCCGCATCCAGTCCCAGCTCGGACGGGTGGTCGCCGAGGTTGTTCAGGGCCGCGGCGAGATCGGGGCGCGCCTCCTCCGCCTGAAAAGTGGAAGGTCGCCGGTTCGACCCCGGCCCCAACAACCGCCGCCCGACCAGGGCAAACGCCCCCTCGAATCCGCCGATCTTCGGAGGGGGCGTTCTCGTGACCAGAGCGGCGACGGTCAGTCCGGCGGAAAGAGGAACGTGCCGTTCTCGTTGGCGAAGGAGCCGCCGAAGCGGGCGTTCGTGGCGGGGGTGCCGAGGTCGGTGGGGTTGAAGGCGATCGAGCCTGTCGTTGTCGTACCCGCCGTGGTGCCGGGCAGTGACCAGACGGCGCCGGTGTTGTTCTCCTCGGGTGCCGAGACGGCGAGTTCGGCCCTGCCGTTGTCGGTGACGTCGAGCAGGCGCACCGCGCCGCCGAAGCGGTCGCCGGCCTCGGCGACGCCCGGGAGGTTAGGTGCGTCCTGGTCGAAGGCCTGCGCGCCGGCGCCGGTCATTCCGCCGGCCCGGCCCTTGAGCAGGACCACCGAGCCCGCCGCGGCCTTGGTCCCGATGGCCTCGAAGGGAACGCCCGCGGCGAGGTCCGCGTAACCGTCGCCGTTGACGTCGCCCGCGTCGAGGCGGGCGCCGAACTGGTCACGGTCCTCGCTTACACCCGGGACGCCCGTGGTGTTCTGCGTGATCGTCGTGACGCGGGTGTTGCTGGGCCCGCTCGCCGTGCCGAAGTAGATCTTGATGGTGCCGGCGTCGTAGGGAAGGCCCTCGACGATGCCGTTGGGGACCACACGGGTCGCGAGGTCGCCCTTGCCGTCGTTGTCGAAGTCGCCGACGGTGACGGTGGCCGCTGAGTTCAGCGCCGTCGACGTCGTCGACAGTCCTGTGCTGGTGCCGCGCCAGAACTTGCCGCCTTCGGCGTGCTCCTCGTACGAGTGGAAGGTGGCGAGGTCGTCGATGCCGTCGCCGGTCATGTCGCCCGCGGTGATCGCGGTGATGGAGTTGTCGGTGGTGAACATGTCGACCTGCTGCTCGCTCGCCGCCGCCCCCGCGCGGGTGAAGGGGCCGAACAGCACCGAGCGCAGCTCCCAGTCATCGCCGCGCCACATGACCAGGTCGGCGTGTCCGTCGCCGTTGAAGTCGCCGCCGACGAGGTCGTCGCCTACCTGCCAGCCGCTGGAGCCCGCCGGAGCCTCGATCGTCGAGGTGCCCGTACCGGTGAGCCCGCCGGCGCGGCCCCAGAACACGGTGACCGTGCCATGGCTGTTGGTCGCGGCGACGTTCTCGCCCGAGCTGCGTACGGCCAGGTCGGTGAGGCCGTCGCCGTCGAGGTCGCGGGCGACCAGCTTCTGGCCGAAGCGGTCATCGGTTTCGGCGACGCCCGGCACGCCCGTGGTGTTCTGGCTCAGGTACGCGCGGGAGCTCGTCTTGAGGCCGGTCGCCGAGCCGTACGTGACGACCACGTAACCGGCCCTGACCTGCCCGCTGATGGCGGCCTCGGGGGCGGCGGTCGCCAGATCCTGGTAACCGTCGCCGTTGAAGTCCTCGGTCATGGCGGCGGATTCCGCCGCGGAGAGCTGCGACGCCCCACCCGCCGCGGAGGCGACGCCGCCGACGAGGGCGGTGGCGGTGGCGAGGCCGACGACAGTTACGCACAGCGAGCGGATACGACGCATGATTCCTCCAAGGCCGCGCGTGATGGATGCGGCGGTTCGGGAGTGAGACTCGCGACCCGTACGAATGGTTGTGACGTGACGGCATTTGTCGGCCAGACCGGGCACCGGACGTTTGCAGGTTCGAGCAAAAAACGCCGAAGAGATTACTTGAAAGTAACCGAGCTGCTTTGATGTGCGGCGGACAAGTCCCCCACCCCCCACGGGAGATGCCATGCCACCCTCAGCACTCCGCCGTATCCAGGGCTTCGCGACCATCACCACGCTGGCTGCGGCCGCCTTCGTCGCGACCGGCCCGTACGCCACCGCCCTGCCCGACGCCGCCACGACCGAGGCCGCCGCCGCGCCGACCGACGCACGGGACGACGCACCCGCCGCCGACGCATCCGCCGTCGATGCGCCGAACCTGAAGGTGCTCAGCTACAACACCTTCCTCTTCAGCAAGCTCATCTACCCCAACTGGGGCCAGGACCACCGCGCGAAGGCGATCCCCGACGCGGACTTCTTCCAGGGCCAGGACGTCGTCGTCCTCCAGGAGGCCTTCGACAACTCCGCCTCCAACACGCTCCAGGAGAAGGCCGCGGCCCAGTACCCCCACCAGACACCGGTGCTGGGCCGGAGCAAGGACGGCTGGGACGCGACCGGCGGCTCCTGGTCCGACATCGCCCCCGAAGACGGCGGTGTCACGGTCCTCAGCAAGTGGCCGATCCAGCACAAGGAGCAGTTCGTCTACGACCACGGATGCGGCGCCGACTATCTGTCCAACAAGGGCTTCGTCTACGCCGTCCTCGAGGTGAACGGCGCCAAGGCGCACGTGGTCGGCACACACGTCCAGGCCGGGGACTCGGCGTGCGGAGACGGTGAGGCGCAGGAGACACGCGCCGAGCAGTTCAAGGCGATCGACTCCTTCCTCGACTCCAAGTCGATCCCCGCGGACGAACAGGTCATGGTCGCGGGCGACTTCAACGTCGACTCACGCGGCTCCGAGTACGCGTCGATGCTGGCCAACGCGGATCTCGCGCCCGCCGAGGCCCGTACCGGACACCCCTATTCCATGGACAACGAGACGAACACCATCGCCGCCTACCGGGACCCGGACGGCACGCCGTCGGACCTGGACTACGTACTGCACCGCAACGGCCACGCGCGTCCGTCGGGCTGGGAGAACACGGTGATCAAGGAGGAGAGCGCGCCCTGGGAAACCTCCGGAGACGCCTTCACCAACCTCTCCGACCACTACCCGGTGACCGCCGGCCCGACGTCGTAGAGCACCGGTGAGTGCCCCGTCACGGACATCTCACCAAGGGCAAGTCCGCCGCCGCCTTGGAATCCACGGCCATCCCAGGGTGATTCCATCTATCGGGAGGCAGCTTTGCGGGGCCTCCCGGCGGTGGTCGCCGGCGCCCACCGCTTTCAGCGGCGATGAAGCGTCGAAGTCCGGGCGGAAACTTGCTTTCCAAGAAAAAGGCGCAGAAGCTTAAAGGTGCACGAACCTACTCAAAAGGGGTATAACGCCCCGTGAGTGCAGGTGAGGCTCATGGCTACCCAGTACCAGCCTCCGGTAACAGATGCCTCGAACAGAGTCCGCAGGAAGTTCTTCCCCCGCTGGCGCGTCTTCACCTGGGTGATCCTCGCGTTCAACCTGATCATGCTGACCTGGGTGATCCTCGGAGCGTCATCGGGCCCGGACTGCGGCGGCAAGACCGGTGACGCGCTGACGCAATGCGAGGCAGGACAAGTAGGCACCGGCATCGGGGTCTTCGGGCTCATTCTGATCTGGGCCCTCGGTGACATCATCCTCGGTGTGCTGTGGATGATCACCAAGCCGCACAAGCGGGAGTGCCCTGCATGCGGGAACAGCGTCCGCAAGGGCGTCATGCGGTGCGGTGCCTGCGGCTACGACTTCCGGCAGATGCTGCGGCCCGGGGCGCCGCCAGGCGAGGCCACTCCAACAGCGGGCGCTCCTCCGGGAGGCGCGCAGCGTGGCTGGCCCGAACACCCGGCGAAGGGTAAGCACGGTAAGCACAGATCGCACTCCTCGTAGAGCACGTCACAGTTGGGAGTTGGGTGCGCTGCTGGGAGCGGGGGTCGTGGGCGGGCGTCCGCTGTTCAGCACGCCCGCAGAGCGCCAGGCGGCGAGTCGTAGCGCTGCGCCCGGGAACGGGCTGCCGAAAAGGACTGTGTGCGCGCCGTGTTGGGCGCTTAGCCTGTGTCGCATGTGCCGATGTGAAGCCGTACCGCACCGAAAGGGCGATGCCGCGTAGACGCCCCTCGGTCATACAGGCCGGGAAGCCCGTACGCAGCGTGAGCTATCGCCTGCGCTACCCCGCCATCGACGGCCTGTCAGGGGCCTGTGTGGCAGAGATCAGACGTCTGGAACGTACGCGGTTCGCGCCGGGGACAGCGGCAGAAGCCTTCTGGCACTGGCGAAATCTGGCGCACGGATCCCTCCGGGCCATGACCGACCGCTTCGCCGCTACCGGGTGCGAGGAGCCGGTGTGCGGCTGTGCCCCCGAGTTCTTCCGCGACCAGCTCGAAACCCTGCTGCACGCCCTGTCGAAGAAGTCCGCCCGTGAACTCCGGGCGCTCGTACATGCGCTGGACGCCACGATCCTCCGCAGAGCGGAGGTGCTGTCCGCCTCGTCACCGGACGCCGCCTGGTGGCGCGGGCAACTGCACGCCAGCAGGGTCTAGTCACGCCCGGCCGCCCGCTTGTTGAGCACCCAGAAGACCGTCGTGCCCGCCAACGCCCATGCCGCCAGCACCAGATACGGCTGGACGTGTGCGTTGCCGGGGAAGTAGACGGCGGTGTGCTGGGCGTTGACGGAGGCGCCCGGGGGGAGCCAGCGGCCGACGGCGCCCAGCAGGGAGGGAAGGAGCGGCCAGGACACCGCGCCGCCGGAGGAGGGGTTGCCGAGCAGCACCAGCAGGCCCCAGGTCGGGATCATCGCCCAGCGCCCGAAGAAGGTGTCGAACATCAGGAAGACCATCGCCGACGTGAACATGGTCAGCGACAGGATCAGCCAGGAGTGGACGAAGGGCATGGGTACGGCGCCGAGCAGCCAGTCCACCATCGCCGCGATGCCGAAGCCGCCGAGCAGCGCGTAGGCGAGGGTGAAGGCGATCCGCTGGGGCGGGCCGAGGGCGGGGACGTTGACGTTGAGCTGGATCGCACCGATGAAGCCGATGATGACCGCGGCGAGGGTGATGTAGAAGATCGCCAGCCCACGCGGGTCACCCTTGCCGAGCGGCTTGAGGTCCTTGACGGAGACCCGTACCCCCACTGCCTCGCCCACCTTCGGCCCGGCCTGCCGGAGCACCTCGGCGACCGAGGAGCCGGCGGCGCCGGCGAGGTTCATCTCCACCTTTCCGGTGGTGTGCGGCCGCAGGATCATGAAGACCTTCTGCGCCTCGACGGCCTGCCTCGCCTGCCCGAACGTGCGGTAGCGGCTCAGTTCGAGCAAGGAGCCGAGTGCCTTCCCCATGCCGGTCACGAAGGCGTCGGCCTGCCGCTGGTCCTGCGCGGAGCCGACGACGGCGGTGGGAATGTGGCGGGGGGTGGGGTCGGCCATGGCGTAGGTGTAGGAGCCCGCGAAGAGCCCGGCCGCCGCCGCGATGATCAGCACGAGCACCGACGCGGGGAAGAACGGCGAGCGCGTGAAGGAGCGCCATTTCTCGGTGACGGTGCCGTGCGGCTTGCTCATGCGCGTCACCCTAGGTTCTCGATCACCTGATTTGTCCCTGTTATTCGCCTTTGGCGGTTATGCGCCGGACGGGCGTGGGCGGAAATGGTTCGTCAGGCGAATCGGCGAGGTGAGATCCTGGAGCCGGTATGCCGACTTCCACTTCCCCTTCCCCTGCTCCTTCCCCGTCCCTCGACGCGCTGCGCCGGCGCCTGCCCGAGCTGATGCTCCGCGACCAGCAGCGGCTGGGGCGGCGGCTCGAGGGTGCCCGGAAGATCCGTAAGCCCGAGG
>NZ_JBOHCV010000146.1:0-2833 GCF_050698815.1 Streptomyces sp. | reverse complement strand
GGGCTGTTCGTGACCGACGGAGCGGCAGTCCCCACGTCGCTGTGCGTCAATCCGTCCCTGACCATCGCCGCGCTCGCCGAGCGGGCCAGCCGCCACATCGTGGAACGGGCGGCCGAGTCGGGCGTGGCCGTCCGCTACGGCGCGCCAGCACCCGACGGTTCGACGTCCGGACGGCGCGGGGTGCTTCAGTCGTAGGTGCCGGTCAGCGGATGGCGCAGATCATCACGGTGAGGACCGGTGAGGCCGGTGATGGCTGGCTTTGTCCGATGTCCTCGTATCCCCACGACTTGTAGAGCGCGTGAACCTTTCCGTCCCCTGCGGCCGGGTTGACCATGAGCGTGACGAACGGCTCGTCGCGGGCGTCGAGGAGAGCGTCGTGGATACGGCGGGCAGTGCCGGTCTTCCGCCAGGCAGGACGGACGCCGATTTCCTTCAGTGCCACGGCCGGTCGCTCGGTGTACTTTCCCGCTGGCTCCGGGCCGGTGCGCTGCCAGTACCGGTCACCGTGCTCGATGCTGTTGCCGTAGGCGTAGCCGACGGGATGGCCGTCCGCATACGCGAGGACGACTATGAACCCCGGTTCGCAGCTGTGCCGGTCCAGGCGCTCGCCGAACGCGGTGACCGCATAGTTCGGCAGGTGGAGCAGGGGTGCGCGCACGTCGGCATACACGTCGAGGAGATCACCACGGACGGTGTCGAGGGTGTTGAACGTACACAGTTCGGTGACGGGCGCCGTGGTCATGCGGTGGTCCTCCAGGTGGCGGCGTGCTCGGTCCAAGTCTGCACGGTGGTACTGCCCTTCGCGGTGGCTCGCAGTGCGGCCCCGAACTCCTGCAACATGCGCGTGACCCGGGCGTGCTGGGTGGCGGTGTCGGCGGGGACCTTCATTGCGGTGGCCGTGGCGGCGTCCGCGGCGCCCTGGGCGAGCTGGGCGTGTGCAAGCCGGGTCGTGGTGATGGCTCGGGAGCGGACCATGTGGGGCCGACGGGCGGACAGACAGCGATGGGCGTGGAACTCGGCGGTCGTGTAGTCGCCGAGCGCCAAGTGCGCCGACAGGGCCAAGGAGTCCAATTCGGCCTGGTCGTAGAAGGCGATCATCCACCCCGGCCGGTAGTCGGCGGGGTCGGCGCGCACCATGGCGTCCTGCGCCTGCTCGAACGCCCGGCGGGTACTGGTGCGATTCTGTGCGGTGCCGTGAATGGCCCCCTGCCGGGCTAGGCCGAGGGACGCGAACAAGGGGTCACGGCGCGTGAGGTGCAGGTTGCGGGCGACGTCGTTGGCGGCGAGCGCGTCGGCGGGCCGCCCCATGTGCCGGTACATGGTTCCCGCGTGACTCCAGATGCGGAACTTGATCGCCTGATCACCGGACATCTCAGCAAGGGCTTGGGCCTCACGCATGTGCGTGTTCGCGACGTCGTAACGCCGGCCGTCGATGGCTGCCCACATCGCCGAGGAGCGGAACGCCGCGGCAGCGGCGTAGAGGCTGCCGCGTACGCGCTGGGAGGCGTTGCCCGCGTTCTGGAGGTTCAGCGCTTCGTCGCCGAGTGCTGCGGCCTTCTGCTCGATGCCGAGCTGCCCACCGTGGCGGTGATCGCTGGCGATGATCTCGGCGAAGCGCTTCTGCAGGCGGTCCACGTCGCTCATGCCGATACGGCGCTGCGCTGCGGGGCCGTGAGCGGCTGCTGCGGCGGTGGCAGCCGCAGCAATGCCGCCGACGAGGATTCGGCGCTTCATATCGGGATCCTTCTGCTGCGGTGGGGCTGGGGTGGACGGAGTCCGACCCCGTGGCACGAACCCTAAAGCGGTGGCAGGCAGTCCGGTGACGTCCTCAAGTGCCCTGCGCGTGGCCGACTTTGGCCACCTGACCCTTCCCGCTTTCCAGCCTCGGACTGACGATCCGTCCAGCCCGCCCAGTCGGCCCGTGAGGTCTCCAATGGCCTGGTTAACAGCTTCGGCGAGGGTGTTGGAGCTGTGGCCGTGCATCTCCATCCACGCCTCTAACGCGTGATTCCGCGTGGCGCTCATCACCACACCGTAGAGCGGGTGCCCGACAGAACAAAGGTAAACGGGCGGTCAAATCACCCTAGGCGACTCGCAGAGCTGACCTCTCCATCGTCCTAACCAAGCCTGCGTGGCAGGGCGTTGTCTGGTCGTCACAAGGGCCCGCTTGTTCCGCAGCTGACGGCCCGCCCGCACTTTGCAGAAGCTCCGGAAGGACAGCCCGAGATGTCGACAGCACCACCTTCGTGTCGCTTACTCACTGACGATTCCCGCTGGGAGGCGGTCGCGCCTCCCAGCACGTGGGCTGTGCATTCGATCACCGGGCATGCCTGCCCGGTGTGTCACCGCGGATACAGCCTGGCCCGGCCCGTACTGCGCCAGCACGGAGGCGGACGGCACGCATGCACGAGTTGCGCGCTCTCCCTGGGCATTCTCAGCCGGCAGGGGGCAGCTGGATGAGCGCCAGCAACGACAGTGCGGAGGTTGGGGATCTGGTGCACGACGAGGCCGGGTTGACTGAGGCAGTCGTGACCGACATCCGGCGCGGCACGTACATCTTGCGCCCCCGCTATGGCGGGGGGCTCGCCTCGGAGTGGGCCGTCGAGTGTGTGCACGTCCTGGCGCGGCGCGTGGGATCGCCCATGAGCGCCAGCCTGACCTCACCACCAACTCGGCGACGCCTGTGTATTCCTGGCGCGCTGCTGCGCATTGGACGCCTGCGTGCGTCCGTCTAGGCTCCGCCTCCGTCGGGTTCGACGTAACGTCACCCGGCCGAGGCGGGTTTCAGAAGGCACCACCTATCGAGGAGGTACACGTGGAAGCTCAGCCGTGG
>NZ_JBOHCV010000145.1:0-4485 GCF_050698815.1 Streptomyces sp. | reverse complement strand
CCACAGCGCTGTCCACGCGCGTTCCGGCGAGGCTGCCCTGCCCGGTCAGCCAGGGCCGAGACCCCGCCTCAGAGGCGCTCGTTCGCCAGCCGCTCCGCAGCCTGTTCGAGCAGCGGGCCCGCCTGGGACATGCAGCGGTCCGGGTCCGGCTCGAGGTCGGTGAGGGCGTACACGGCTTCGAAGCCGGTGCCCTTGAGGGCCTTGGCGTCCAGCGCGAGTCGCCCGCAGACCGCCAGCACCGGCTTGCCCGCCTCGCGGGCCGCCGCGGCGACCCCCGCCGGGGCCTTGCCGTGCAGGGTCTGGGCGTCGAGCGAGCCCTCACCCGTGATCACCAGGTCGGCGCGGTCCAGGGCCGCGGCGAAGCCCAGCACCTCCAGAAGTACGTCGATGCCGGGCCGGAAGGCGGCGTCGAGGCCGACGAGGGCGGCGTAGCCGATACCGCCCGCCGCGCCCGCGCCGGGCGAGTCCGCGGCCTCCGCCGCGCGGGGACCGACAGCGGCGCCCAGCACTTGGACGTAGTGGCTGAGCCCCGCCTCCAGGACCTCCAAGTCCTGCTCCCCCGCGCCCTTCTGCGGACCGTAGACGGCGGCGGCGCCCTTCGGTCCGGTCAGCGGGTTGTCGACGTCGCTCGCGAGCACGATCTCGACGTCCTTCAGCCGCTTGTCGAGGCCGGACAGATCGGCGGAGACCAGCTCGCGCAGCGGGCCGCCGCCGTGCGGGATCTGGTCGCCGTCCTCGTCGAGGAAGCGGGCGCCCAGCGCCTCCAGCATGCCCGCGCCGCCGTCGGTGGTCGCCGAGCCGCCGACGCCGAGAACGATGGTGGTGGCTCCCGCGTCGATGGCGGCCAGCAGCAGTTCGCCGGTGCCGCGCGTGGTGGCCGTCAGCGGTGCGAAGACGCCGGGCGGCATCAGCTGGAGCCCGGACGCCTCGGCCATCTCGACCACGGCGGTCCCCTCCCGCATCGCCCAGGCGGCGCTGACCGTCGCCCCGAGCGGCCCGGTGACCTCCTCCTGGTGGCGTTCGAAGCCGCCCGCGACGGCCGCCGCCACCGTGCCGTCGCCGCCGTCGGCGACGGGCAGCGACTCCACGCTTGTGCCGGGACGCACCCGGTGGATCCCCGCGGTGATCCGCTCGGCGACCTGCACGGCCGTCAGCGATCCCTTGAACTTGTCCGCGGCGATCAGTACGCGCGCTGTCGTCGTCATGGTTCTGCCCCTGGTCTCTTTGCGTGCGGACAGGCAGTCGCGCCGCTACGACCCTATCCGGCGGTAAGGCCCGCCCACCACGGGCAACCCAGCGGCAGCGCCCGTACACACGGCGTTGACGGCCCCTTCCGCGGACCGCGGGCCGCCCGGCCGCTCCTCATCGCTTCTCACCGCTGCCGCGACCGCCGCAGCTGCCGCCAGACGGCGCGGGCCGCGTGGTGCCCGGACATTCCATGCACACCGGGTCCCGGCGGGGTGGCCGCGGAGCAGAGGAAGACGGCGGGGTGCGCGGTGCCGTACGGGCGGCCGGTCAGCTTCGGGCGCAGCAGCATCTGCAGGCCGTCGGAGGCGCCGCACAGGAAGTCGCCGCCCACGTAGTTGGCGTTGCGGGCGGCCAGCTGCGGCGGGCCCGCGGTGGCGCGGGCCAGGACGCGGTCGCGGAAACCCGGCGCGAAGCGTTCGAGTTGGCGCTCGACCGCGTCGGTGGCGTCGCCCTGCCAGCCGTTCGGGAGGTGTCCGTACGCCCAGAAGACGTGCTTGCCCTCCGGTGCCCGTGCCGGATCGACGACGCTGGGCTGTGCGGTGATCAGGAAGGGCCGCTCGGGGGCCCGGCCGCCGACGGCGGCGCGCAGGGCCTGGTCGATGGCCCCCGCTGTCGGTCCGACGTGCACGGTGCCGGCCCGGCGTGCGGCCTGCGAGGTCCACGGCACGGGCCCGTCCAGCGCGTAGTCGATCTTGAAGACGCTGGGCCCGTAGCGGTACTCGGCGTAGGCGTTGCCGAGTCCGGCGATCCGGGCCAGCGCCGTCGGCGAGGTGTCGAAGATGTACGCCCGGGCGGGCGGCAGTTCATCGAGCCGCTTGACCTCGGTGCCGGTGTGGATGTGACCGCCCTGCGCGCGGAGATATCCGGCGAGGGCGTCCGAGATGGACTGGGAGCCGCCACGCGGCACGGGCCAGCCGTTGGCGTGCGCGGCGAGGGCGAAGACGAGGGCGGGCCCGGCCGTGGCGAAGGTGCCCAGGGGGGCGCTGACATGAGCCCCCAGGCCCGCCATCAGCGCGCGGGCCGGCTCGTCACGGAAGCGGTGGTTGAGCCAGCTGACGGGCCGCAGCGCGAGCAGCCCGAACCGGGCCAGCAGCACCGGGTCGGTGGGGAACCGCCCGTTGAAGAGGGAGCCCATGCCCATGAAGTCCGCGGCCATCGCCTCCCACTTGCCCAGGAAGGGTTCGACCAGGCGCCGGTAGCTGCCCGCGTCCCGAGGGCCCAGCGACATCGCGGTCTCACTGACGGAGCGGGCGAGCACGGCTGCCGTACCGTCAGGGAACGGGTTGGCCATGGGCAGTTCGGGGTGCAGCCACTCCAGGCCGTACTCGGCCAGCGGCATCCGGTTGAAGGCGGGCGAGCCCGCGCCCGTGGGATGCACCGCCGAGCAGGGATCGTGACGGAAGCCGGGCAGCGTCAGTTCCTCGGTACGCGCGCCGCCGCCGACGGTCTCCAGCGCCTCGAACAGCTCCACGGAGAAACCGCGGCGGGCCAGTTCGGCGGCCGCGGTCAGCCCGTTCGGTCCGGCTCCGACGACGACCGCGTCACGGATCGATGGCACTGTCGGCTCTCCCCTCGCCTGTGAGGCAACTCGCCGTACGGGTCAGCTGCCGGCGCGCAGCAGGCCCACCATACGCCGGGCGGTGCCGGCGTCCCGAGCCGCGGTGAAGGGCAGCGCGTTCCCGCCCGCGAGCCGGAAGGGCTCGCCCTCGATCGTGGCACTCGCTCCACCCGCCTCAGCCACCAGCAGCAGTCCCGCCGCGTGGTCCCAGGCGGCCTCCCAGCTGAAGACGACCGCGTCCACCTCGCCGCGCGCCACACCGAGATATTCCAGTCCCGCGGAGCCGCACGGACGGGGCGCGACGCCCTCGACGCGCAGTCCGAGCAGCGCGCGCTTCTGCGCGTCGGTGGTGAAGTCCGGGTGGGAGGTGGCCACTTCGAGCACCCTGCCGGGCTCCGGCATGCCCGACCACAGTGCCTCACCGTTGAGGAGGGCGCCGCCGCGGTGCCGGGCGATCGCCATCTCGTCCAGCACCGGCCCGTACGTCCAGGAGGCGAGGATCTCGCCGTGCCGGGCCAGCGCCACCAGCGTGCTGAACTGCTCGTGCCCGCGGACGAACTGCCGGGTGCCGTCGATCGGGTCCACGATCCACACCGGTGCATCGCCGTGCAGCGCCTCGTACATGACGGGCTGGGCGTGCACCGCTTCCTCACCGACCACCACGGAGCCGGGGAGCAGCGTGGCCAGCGTCCGGCTCAGCGATTCCTCCGCGCGCTGGTCGGCGATGGTGACCAGATCGTGCGGGCCGCTCTTCTGCTCGACCTCCTCGTCGGCCAGCTGCCGCCAGCGCGGCATCACCTCCTCGGCGACGGTCCTGCGGATGGCTCCCTCGACCTCTGCGACCAGCTCATCGTCGATCATGCGTCCATGGAAGCACGCTCGATCAGGCGGAAGCACGGTGCACCGCTGGTCAACGCCCCACGGCGTATCCCTGCATGCCACGGGGGTTGGCCGCGGCGCTGAGCACTCCGGTCTCGGGGTCGCGGGCCACGGCGCACAGCCGTCCCTCCGACCAGGCGGGGCCGGCCTCCACTTCGTGGCCGCGCCGCCGCAGCCCGTCCAGCACCGCCTCCCCGGCGCGCGACTCGACGGTGACGCTGCCGGGCCGCATGGCGCGCGGATAGAAGGAGCCGGGGAAGCTGTCCGTGTGCCAGTTGGGCGCGTCGATGGCGCCCTGCAGGTCGAGCCCGCCGCGCACCCGCGGGCGCAGTGCGGCGGCGAGGAAGAAGTGCAGCTGCCATTGGTCCTGCTGATCGCCGCCCGGGGTACCGAAGGCCAGCACCGGCTGCCCGTCGCGCAGGGCGAGGGAGGGGGTGAGGGTGGTGCGGGGGCGGCGGCCGGGGGTCAGGGTGTTGGGCAGGCCGGGATCAAGCCACGTCATTTGCAACCGGGTGCCGAGCGGGAAGCCCAGCTCGGGCACGACCGGGTTGGAGTGCAGCCAGCCGCCGCTGGGCGTGGCGCTGACCATGTTGCCCCAGCGGTCGACGACGTCCAGATGGCAGGTGTCACCGCTGGTCGCGCCGTTGCGGGCGACGGTCGGCTCACCGGCCCCGGCGACCGTGCCGAGGGGATCGAAGCCGGGCCGGCCCTCGGCGACCGCGGTGGCGTGGGCGGCGAGGCGCGGTGTGCGGCCTCCGGGGCTGCCCGGCCGCAGTTCGCGGGAGGCCTGCTCCCCGACG
>NZ_JBOHCV010000144.1:0-12461 GCF_050698815.1 Streptomyces sp. | reverse complement strand
CTGTCGGCGCGCTGGGGCTGGTAGAGGTCGTGGAAGGCGCCCATTTCGGAGCCGTCCTCGGCCCCCCGCCGGATCTCCTCCGCGCACCCCGGGGCGAGCTGCCCGTACTCCGGCGTCCCGTACCGCTCACTGGTGAACAGCGGCCGCACCCGCCCGGCTTGGTCGCCGCCCACCAGATCCGGCTGGCAGCGGTGCCGGCGCGGAGTCCGTGAGCCCGGCGGCACGTAGCTGTAGCGCAGGCAGCCGATGCCGCGCCGGGCCACGTGCATCCGCCCGGTGAAGAGGCTGTTCTCGCCGATCTCCACGGCGTGCGTGTGCACTTCGCCGATCACGGTGGTGCGGTGTGCGTGCAGCACCGCGTGCGCGTGGCGGCAGTCCGGGGCGGACAGCGCCGGCAGGTGGTGGCCGGTCGCGTCCAGGATGCTGTCCCGGATGTGCACCGACAGCGGGTCGGTGCTCACTTCGTCGCCGATGACCTCGATCGTGCCGAGGACGCTCGCCTCGATCTGTACGCACGCGGTGGTGCGGTCCAGGACGATGCTCGGCTCCTCCGGCGAGTGCGGCTCGCACTGCGGTTCCAGGGACCAGCCGGGCACGAGGGTGCAGTGCCGCAGGACGAGGGCGCCGACGGGCCCGGCGACGTTCAGTCCGCGGCCGGCGACCAGCAGTCCGTCGAGCACCAGGCGCGGTTCCTCGCCACGCTCGCAGCCCTCCGCGGCACGGATGTTGAGCGCGTCGGGCCGGTTGCTGTACCAGTCCAGTAGCCGGATCACCGGTCTCGTCCCCTCGGCGGCGCGCACCTCCAGCCGGTCCCCGGGATCGAGGTCGAAGTCCAGCTGCTCCTGGTAGGCGCCGCTGTGGGTGATCTCGATGATCCCGTCGGGGCCGCACCGTCCGGCCCGCCGGTCCCGCTGCCAGTCGGCGTAGGCGTCCATGATCCGCTGGTACGTGCGGCCCGGGCCGACCCGGTAGACCTGCTCGGACGGCGGAGTCGCGCGGTCGCGCGGGTATTCGCCGCCGCCGAGGTCGTCGCCGAAGGCGTAGTGGTAGTCCACCCACACCCCCTGCCGGGGCGCGGAGCGGGAGCCGAACGCCATCCGGCCCAGCTCAGGATCGAGGGCCACCTGACCGCGCTTGGGCCGGTAGCGCCAGTCCGTCAGATCCGCCACGACGATGTCCGTCAGCGGCACCGGCTCGTCCTGGTCGTCCCGCCGGATCACCAGGCTCTTGCCCGGCCCGTAGTAGTCGGCGAGCCGGTCGGCGAACTGCCGGCGCCGGATGTACGCCGGGAGGTTGTCGACCGTCGCGATGTGCGTGGACGAGGGCTCCGGCTCCGGCTTGGTCACCAGCCGGGTGTCGTTGCCGAGGATCGAGAAGGTGTAGAGGTTGCGGGCCCGGTCGATGCAGTAGGCGGGCGCACTCGTCACGGAGTACGGCTTCAGCCGCCACACGAACAGCCCGACCCCGGCAGGGGTGTAGCCACCGGGTGTGCGGGCCGAGTTCGCGCGCCGTACGTTCGCCGACCGCGCCGTCGCTCCGAACGGCCCGCCGGCCAGATCGAGCGCCGACTCGTCGCGCAGGTCGACCAGCCGGCCGCGGGAGAGCCGCCGCGCGCTCACCGCCCCGGTGCCCGACCCGTGCAGCTTGACCGACTGCTGATGGGAGACCAGCCGGGAGAACTCCACGGCCCGCGCGGGCCAGTCGGCCACGGAATCGGCCAGTTCCTCCAGCAGCGCGAGAGTGCCCTTGCGCCGCCGGTTGGCGACGGTGGCCGCGACGTCCCGGCGGGGCGCCAGCGCCTCGGCCAGCCGCTGCCGTGAAGTGCCCGCCGGGCCGCCGTCCTTGAGCCCGGCTGCCTGCACCCGCTCGAAGCCCGGCAGGGTGCGGTAGCCCACCAGGTCCCCGAGGTAGGGCAGCACCCATTCCGCGGCGGTCTCCACGAACCAGTCGTCGTAGTTCTGCTCGACCCCGCTCCGTACGAGATCGGCCTGCTCGGCGATCACGGCGAGCAGCGCGCGCAGGGGCTCGCCGCCTTCACCGCCCGGCCCGTCCTCGGCGTCCCGCAGCCTGTGCCACTGGGGGAGGAGATCCGCGAGCCCGTCCGGCTGCCTGCCCATCGCCGCATTCCTTCCTTCGCTCACGAGGTCACTTCCGAGAGAGTCAGCGTGTCCGCCACGTCGGGCGAGAACAGCGCGAGTTGGGCCGGGCGGATGCCGCGGAAGACGAACACCGAACGGCCCTTCTCCAGCGGCCGGGTGTCGGTGATGTCCGGGTTGAGGCGCAGCAGCTCGGCGAGCGGAATGCCGTGCCGGGCGGCGATGGCGCTGAGCGTCTCGCCGTCCCCGGCGGTGACCACGTACACCTGTTCGTCGTAGGTGGCGAGCCGGGCGGGGACCACGGTGCCGGGTTCGGTGAGGCCGCGGCCGATCTCGGTCAGCTGTCGCGGCGTGGCGGAGGCGGGGATGCCGGTGAAGGCATCGACGTCCACGTAGTCCACGCCCGGCACCGACTGCGCGGTGGCCAGCACCTCGGAGAGCAGCGCGGGCTGCCCCAGCTCCCGGCCGCGGTAGCCGAGGCGGCGCAGCAGGGCCTGCCGCACCCGGGGCTCGACGATCGCGAAGGAGTGGTCCCGAGCCACCTTGATCCTGGCCGCGAGCACGAGCAGCACCAGCTCCCTCACGTCCACACGCACCGGCAGCCGGGAGTCCCCGTACGCGGCGAGGGAGGCCCGCAGAGCACGGAGGGTGTCTGCGTCCGCGCCGATCGGCACGTCGTCCGCTCCGGCGACCGTCACGTGCAGCAACTGCCGTCGGCCGTCGAAGAGTTCACGCGCCGCGGCCCGGCCGATGCCTGCCCGTGAGCGGGTGAAGTCCTCGTAGTCCTGTACGGACACGAGCCGGTCCAGTGCGGAGACCGCGAGCGGGATGGTGCGGCGGGTGAGGCCGGGCCCGTCGGCGTCCGAACCGCCCGTGGCGGGCAGCGGGTTGGTGACGCCGGTGACGCCCAGCGGGCGGGTGACGGCCTGGGTGATGCGGCCTGCGGGGACGTTGGCGGCCCGGCCGGTGCCGAACCGGTAGCGGGCCCGTACGTTCTCGTGGCCGCTGGGCAGCCGGGCGCCGTGCACGCCGTCGCCGAACGTCACCGTCGTACGCCCGTCGCCTGCCGTGCCGAGCACGTAGACGCGCTCGCGTGGCCCGCGCCCGGCGAGGCTGTCCGCCTCGTGCCAGAGCAGCCCGTCGACCCGCACCTCCAGGGCGGGGGTCGCGCCCAGGGGGTTGTCGTCGGGCAGCCAGGTGAGCGGCGACTGCCACAGCGCGAAGGTCTGGTTCGTGCGGCCGGCGTCGCCGCTGCCGATGGCCTCGTCGCGGCTCTCGCCGTGCGAGGCCGGTACGACGTTGCCCTGGATGCGGACGCTCTCCCGCCGGTACCGGTACGCCAGGTCGGCGGTGAGCGTCAGCACCGTGTGGACGTGGTCGCCGGGCAGGTCCGGATCGAGTCGCTGGTCGACGGCGGCGATCACCGCGAGTTCGGTGCCCCGGACCCCGGGGATGCCTGGGGGTCCCCCCGCCGAAGGCAGGGGGAGAATATCCGTGCGTTCACCTTCGAACGCCAGCAGCCGGCCGGGGCGCAGCCCGTCGTAGAGCTCGTCGAGTTCGATCTCGTTGCCGTGCACCTCCTCGCCCAGCGGTTCGTCGGCCGGGCGCAGGGCCTCACCGCCGGCGTGCACGGTGGTGTCCCGGATGTGCGAGAGAAGCACGTCGTGCTCGTCCAGCCAGGGCTCGGCGAGGGTCAGTTCGGTGCCACGCCCTGTGATGCCGTACCGCGTGTACGAGATGGTGCGTACCGCGGTGACCCGGGTGGTGACGAGGCGGAGCGCGTCGTCGCCGGGCACGCCGCCGTCGGTGCCCTTGCGGGGGCGCTCGACGGCGACCCAGCTGCCGACGGTGATCCCGGCCTGGACGCTGTCGAGGGGCAGTACCTTGCGGTGGGCTTCGTCCGGGACGGTCGCGATGCCGATCTCGACGTTCGACGGCTCGCTCGCCGTCGTATAGCTGAGGGTCAGCTCGTACTGCCCGTGCCTGAGCTGCATTCGCCGGCCGGGGGTGAGCCGCCACTCCTCGGGTGGGCCGCCGCCGTACACGCCGACCTGCAGCGTCCCGTCTGCGCCGGGCCGGGACACGAACAGCGTGCGATCGGGAAGCCCCTGCTCCAACCGCGCGGTCACGCCCGGCTCCTGGGAGTCGGTGGGCCGGGTGTTCAGCCATCTCAGGTCGTTGTCCTGGGCGCCGCGGGTGGAGAGCCGGACCCGGCCGGGGCCGAGGTCGAACACCGCGTCGGAGGGGATGTGCTCGGTGCGCTGGTCCGAAGTGCTCGCGTCCGCGTGCACGAACTCCGCCCTCACCGGCACCTTGCCCGCCGTGTCGAAGACGACCCGCATGGTGGTCAGCGAGGCACCGGTGAGCGGCCAGTCGGTCTGCCGGATGACGCGCCCGCGTTCGTCCTGCACCGACTTCAGCGGCGCCGTCGAGCCGAAGGGCGCCGCCGTCATCCGCAGCGCCAGCAGCTCGCTCAGCGCGGACGGCACCGGCGGTACGGCCCGCCGCCACGCCGGGTAGAGCGTGCCGGTCAGGCTCGGGTCGAGCGCCGGGAGCAGTTGTGCACCCAGGTCGGAGCCGGGGCCGAACAGCCGCCCGGTGGCCTGCGCTTGGGGCCTTGGGGCACCGGAGACCGACCCGGAGCGTGCGCCGGGCGTCCGCAGCGCGGGCAGCAGCGCGCCGAGCGCCCGCAGGGCCGGGTGGCCGGGCTCCGCAGGGTCGCTCCCCGGCGCGCCTGTCTCCAGCGCGGGGGGCAGCTCGGGTTCCAGCTCGGCCGCCCGTTCTCGCAGGTCCGCGATTTCCGCGTGCAGTTGCTCGAACCACTCGCCGACCTCTTCGTAGGAAACGGCCAGTGCCTGTGCCTCCCAGAGCCGCCGAACGGGCTCGTCCAGCCGGCGCGCGAACACGGCCGGGGTGTCGAGGTGTTCCAGCTCGGCGCGGAGCGGCACCAGCACCTGCGCGTCGAACTCCTCGATGAGCCGGCTGCCCACGGGCCGCGGGGCGGGGCTGTCCGGGCCCTCCGTGATCCATTCCCGCAGCTCCTCGACGAGCTCCCGCAACGACCGTGGCGGCGAATCCGGCAGGCCGATCGCCGTGGTGTCGTCGTCGCGGTCGATCCGTACCCGCGTCACCGGGAGCAGCAGCCTCCCCCGCGACGGGCCGGCGGACCGGTCCTGGTTGAAGACGAAGAGCAAACGGTCGCCCGGCGCCAGGGAGTTGGCGGTCCCGGCGACATGGATCTCGGAGCGGTCCCGCAGATCGTCGGGGGTCAGTGGCGCCGGGCGCCGCCGCCGCACCTCCAGCTGGTTCCAGGACCAGCGGGCGACCAGCTCCTGATCGGTCTCGAAGGTCTGCGCGTCCTCCTCGGACGCGGAGGGCACGCTGTGGCTGCGCGAACCGCGAGGGATCACCACCGGAACGTCGGTGGGGGTCCGCGGATCGCGGTCCACGGTGTAGGCGAGATGCGTGTCCGCGGCGACCCCGGGCCGCGGCCGGTGCCCGACCAGCCGTCCCAGCAGCACCAGCGACCGGTGCTCGTCCGCGGTCCGCAGGTAGCCCTCGTCGGCGATCCGCTCCGAATGGAAGGTCAGCACGTCACCGAGGACAGCCCAGGAGTCGAGCAGTCCGACCGCCGGGTCGTCCGGGGTGCGCACGGTCAGCCGGCGCAGGGCCGGGTAGGCCGGTGAGGCCAGCCGGTCGAGCATGGCCGCCAGGAACGAGCCGTACTCGCCGACCCGGTAGTCCAGCGCGGCGCGGCCCGGCGGGTTGTGGAGGGCGACAGCTCCGTGGCGCTCGTCATGGCCGCCACAACCGCAGGAGCAGCCACCTGAGTTGTTCGACGCGTCGGTCGTCATCGTCCGCCTCCGAGCTCCAGCGAGAGCCTGCCGTTCTCCGGCCGCTCCGGATCGTTGTCGCACTGGGCCAGCTCCAGCGGGCCGAGCCGCAGCACGCCCGCCTCCAGTGCCGAGTGGTCGTCGGGGTCCTGCTCGAACATCCGGCGCAGCCGGGTGACGCGCACGCTCCGCACCCCCTGCACCGCGGCGGCCACCGCCACCAGGCGGCTCAGCCGCACCGGTTGACCGAAGCTCAGCGCGTCCGGGTGGAAGAAGCCGAGCCGCCCGCCGGACAGCCGGCGGCTGCCGAGCACCCGGCGCAACTCGGCCAGGACCTGGCCGTGCTGGTGGCCGGGTGCGGCGCACACCTCCAGCGCGATGTCGAGCGGCACCGGCCGCGCGGGCACCACCAACAGGTCGTGTCCGATGCGGCGGTATCCCTCCAGGGCCTGTGCGACCGCGTCGAGCAGGCCGGGGGAGGGCACGCCGGTGCCGAGTGCGTCGACGGCGACGTGCGCCTCCTGCACGCTGCCCGTCCAGCGGATCTCCGCCGCCGCCCGCTGCACGCCCGGCAGGGCCGACGCCAGCTCCGCGTAGTCGTCGGCGGTCACGGCGCGCAGCCGCACCCGCCGCAGGTCGAGCGGCGCGAGCTTGCGTACCTGCTCGACGGACTCGGGACCGGTGCCGCCCACGGCGGGCAGCGGGTTGCGCACCCCCGCGACCGGCATCGGTTCGCCACTGTCCACCGTGTGCGGGTCCCGGCACAGGACGAGATGGTTGATCGCCTCGGCTCCGACGTTGCCCGCCGTGCCGCCCCCGAGCCGGTAGTGGACCTCAAGGGTGGCGCCGGGCTCCGGTCGTGCACCGTAGCGGCCGTCGCCGAAACGCAGCGTCAGCCGTCCGTCGTCGTCCAGTTCACCTACGAAGTGACGGTCCCGTGCGCCGCTGGCCAGCAGATCCCGCCGCGCCACCCAGACCTGCTCGTCGTCGGCCTCCGTCAGCCGTACGGCGGGGAGCGCCGCGCGGGGGTCCTGCACGAGGGCGGTGGCCGGGCCCGAGAGCACCGGCTCGTCCGGGTGCAGCCCGGCCGCGTACGGCGGGCCCCAGGTGTGCGCGATCTCCCAGGCGATGCGCCCGTCGAGCACCGTGCCCGCACGCGAGCGTGCCGTCAGCACCTCAAGCCGGCGCCGCTTCGCCGCCAGCAACTGGTCCTCGCGGTGCAGCAGGTCGCGCAGCGCCCGTACGGGATGGCGGCGCAGCTCCAGCCGTTCCAGCACCCGCAGTCCGAACAGCACGGTCAGCTCGGCGATTTCCTCCTTCGACAGCCCCCGCTCGGACCCGTCCTCGTCGCGGGCGCCGCGCCACAGCTCCACCAGCCGTGCCCGCACCCGCTCCGGGATGCCGGCCAGCCGCCCGGCCTGCCCGGCCGCGATGTGGCGCGGCTCGGGGAAGGGCACGGCCTGCACGACGGGGGAGCGGTGCAGCACCGGACGGAAGCGCGGGGTGATGCCCGGGTAGACGGACTGGGCGAGCAGCGTCTGGAGCGCCTCGGCCTGGGCGTAGGCGGTGCCGGGCACCACTTTCTCCCGCCGCTGCCCGGCCAGTTCGAGTGCCAGCCCGGCCCGGAGCGTCGCTTCCTCGCCGACGACCGTGAACAGCTCGCGGATGTGGTCCGCGGTCAGCAGCCGGCCGCTGCGGGTCTGCTCGAGACGGTCGGTGATGAGCTTGGCGGTCGCGTTGCCGCCCTCCCGGTCCGTACAGCCGAAATCCGGTGGTCCGCAGGGCGGCAGCACTGCGGGTACGGGCGGCACGGTGACCCGCTCGGGAAGCCCGCCGCAGAACGTCAGCGAGCGGCCGTGGTCGACGAGCGCCGCGTTGCCGCGGGCCACGCTCACGTCCGGGACCGGCTCGCAGTCCGTACCGCCGAGGGTGGACAGGCACAGCGGGAAGGCGAGCGCGTCCTCCGGCGCCCACGTCACCTCCAGCACCGGCTGGTCGCACAGATGGTCGACGGCAGGGGTGACGGAGGTGAGGCGCACCGCCTGCCGGTGGGACGGGTCGGCGTCACCGGGGGTGCCGGAGCGGGTCCCCCGCACCTCCTCCAGTACCAGCAGGTCGCCGGGGCGAAGGTCCAACTGCCGCTTCTCGCAGCCCTCGCAGCCCTCGCCGGCCTGGTCGGCCTCGCCGGACCCGTCGGTCCATTCGTCGCGCAGGGTCGCGGACGTGGCGCCCTTCGGCAGCGCGCACTGCTCGTCGCCCCAGGTCCAGAAGCGGATGGTGTTGTGCGCGGGCAGCAGTCGCAGCGGCTGGTCGGTGACCGGTTCGAAGACCTCCACCGAGCCGCGCTCGTCGAGCACGGTCAGATCGCCGTCGTCGATGACGGTGCCGATGCCGGGCCGGTCGCGCGGGCCGAGCGTGCGTACGTCGACGGCGGCGAACCGGTAGTCGCCGGCGAGCAGTTCCATCGGCGCCACGGTTTCCAGGGTGACGATGGCGCGGGCGTTGCAGCCGTCGTGCATCGGGTAGTCGATGAGCCGGACGTGGCGGCGTACGGACACCCGGCGGCGGGCCGTGTCCAGATACGCCTCGGTCGCGACGGCGTCCTGCTGATAGCTGATCTGGTCGGCGGCGTAGGCGAGCAGTTCGACCAGCGTCATGCCGAGGTCGGCGGCGTTCCGTTCGATCCACTCGGGGGTCGTCAGGGCCAGCCGGTCCAGGACCAGCCGGCGCAGGGTGTCGTAGTCGCGGGCCGTGTAGTCGATGACGGGGGCCGCCAGGCTGTGCTCTTCCGGGGAGCAGCCCCCGGATCCCCGGCTGTCCGGGCAGTCCTCCTGCTCGTCCTTGCAGTCGAACGGTGACGGGCAGTCCGGCAGGAAGGTGAAGTCGGCCGCGTAGTAGCGCTGGTCGAAGCCGGGGAACGGCTCGGTGCCGGGGCGTCCGTACGGGTCGGTCGCGACCAGGGACAGCCGGTAGCGGGAAGAGTCGCCGGACCGGTCGACGGTGACGTACAGCTTGTCGTCGAGTTCGGGATCCTCCTCGCGCTCGGCCTCCACCTCCAGCGCCACGATGCCGGTGATACGACGGCCGCCGTCGATGCGGACGTTCTCCGCGCACAGGCCGTGCGGGGCCTTGCCGAGAAAGGTGACGGTGAGCGTCAGCCCGTCGTCGCTCACCTCGACGGCGTCCACGCCGTTCAGTTGTGCCGTACGCACGGCGCCGCGCCTGCCGTCACCACGGCAGACCAGGTCGCTGCTGTGGCCGCTCATGCCGTGCCCCTCCCCTCGAAGACCTCGTCGCGCCGGCTGGCGGTGGAGCGCACCACGTAACTCAGCTGCACCCGGACCACGTTCTCCTCGCTCACGACGTCCAGCGTCTCGATCTCGATCAGCTCGCCCAGCCAGCGCTGCAGCGAGGCCTGCACGGACAGCTCCAGGGCGGAGGCCAGCTCCGGACTGTTCGGTGTGAACACCAGGTCGAGCAGGCCGCAGCCGAAGTCGGGGCGCATCACGCGCTCACCGGGGCTGGTGAACAGCAACTGCTCGATCAGGTCCCGCACATGGTCGTCGTAGTCCGCGTGGGCGGTGCGCCCCCGCCGGTCGACGCGGAACGGGAAGGTGAAGTCCCTGCGTACGGTCTTCGTCCTCATCGGCAGACCACCCCCTGCGGTGCGGCGGAAACGAGCGGCGGACCCTGCGGCATCAGGGCGGCGCTGAAGCACTGCGCGGCGGTGATGTCCAGCAGTACGGGCGTGCCGTCGACCAGCACGCCGTCGGAGCCCGGTGTCCAGCGGACGCTGGTGCAGGGCGTGGGGACACCGTTGACGGTGTGCGGACAGGCGGTCACTGTGTGGACGTGTGTGGCGGAGCCCACCGGCAGTCCGTCGACCCGCACCCCGGCCGAGGCGGAAGCGGGCATGACTGCTGTCGCCCGGCCGCCGTGCGGGCAGCCGATCAGGGTCCCTGAGTGGATGACGTTCGCGGACAAGACTTCTCCCCGTTGGTCTGCTAGCGCTTCTTGGGCACGGTCAGCCGGCCCTCGTTGACGTCGACGTGGTCACCGGCCGCCGAACCCACCGAAACCGACGCCCCCCGCCCGTTGTTGATCTGCACCCCGTCCCTGGTGATCCGGATGAACGGGCCGTTCCCGGTGCCGTCCGGCGCGGGTGCCTGGAGCAGAATCCCCTTCAGCGGATCGTCCGAGATCACGATCTTGTGATGGCCCTGGGTCTCGATGACCACCGGCTCGGCGCCCACCGTGGCTCCGGCCAGGGCGTCCGGGGGCAGCTCGTTCTGCTCGCCGTACCAGCAGCCCGTCCAGATCGGATAGCTCGGGTTCCCCTGCTCGAACTCGATCCAGACCCCGGCCCCCACGGTCGGCATCACGTACTGGCCGGCCCGCTCGCCCGTGAACGGGAAGCAGGGCATGGCCCAGGTGGACGCGTCCTCACCGAGCACGTCCGGGACATGGGCCGTGATCCGGCCGATCCGCAGCGGATCGTTGTTGTCCGCAACCCGGCCGCGGAACTTGCCGAGGAAGCGGTTGTTCGGTGCTGGCGCCATGCGGGCTACTCCTGATCGGTCTCGCTACGGGCGGACGCGGTCGCTCATGGCGACCAGGCCCTCGCGGGAGATGGTGAAGTTCTGCTGGTATCTGCCGGGCCAGAGGTTGTGGGTGACGCTGGTGACGTAGTAGTCGCCGTCGTAGGTCACTCCGGCACCGCGCACCCCGACGAGCTCCCGGGGGTGGAGGATGTAGCCGTGCCGGTTCACATCCAGTTGGCCGGAACCGGAGATCGCGTCGGCGGAGGTCGCGGCGCGGGCGAGAGCTGCCGCCCGGGCCGTCTCGCTGTCCAGCTTCGCGGTACCGGTCAGCGTTCTGCGCTTCAGCGCGGGGGAGGGCCGGCGCCCGAGCTGCGGGCGCAGTGGGCTGATGTCCTGCTGCGGGAGCAGGGCCCACTCACGCGTCCTGGGGTCCTGTACGCGGGCCTGCGGCTCCTCGCGGGCGGTGCCGTCATAGGCGAACGTCAGCTGGTCCACGGTGGAGTTGGCGTCCATGTTGACGTTGAGCGCGTGCTGGCGCTGTCCGATCCGCTTCTGCGGGCCCCAGTAGGCGGTGGACCGGCCGGGGCGGGGTCCGGGGTCGAGGTAGAAGGTGTAGCCGTTCGCGCCGGCCAGCTCGTTCACGTAACTCAGGTCGGTCCCGGTCTGGTACTCGACGCGGAGCTGCTCGCGGGGCGGCTGCGGGATCTGCTCGCGGATGATGTGCGGATCGATGCCGTAGTCGGTGTACTTCGCCAGGATGCGGGCCACGCGCTGGGCGGGGGCGAGGTTGGGGTAGCGGTCCGCCCGCTCCTCCAGGTCCATCAGCAGTGTCAGGTCCTCCCCGGTGACGGTGAGGGTGGTCTGCCCCGGCTGATTGCTGGCTCCCACCTCCTGACGGACGATCAGCCCGTCGAGGAGCACACGCGGCGTGCCCTTGACCGACGCCGTGACGATCACCCGGGTCTTGGGGTCGAAGAAGCCCTCGGGGAGCAGCCGCTTGATGATCGCCCCCTTCTTGGTCAGGTCGAAGGCCAGCTGGAAGCCGCTGCGTTCGCCGGCGGTGCTGGTGATCTGCGCGGACAGCAGCGCCTCGGTGACCTCGGGCGGCACGGGCCTGGTGAGCTTGGGTCCCATGCGCAGGGTGAGATGGATCGGCCCGCTGCCGATCGGATCGTCGTCACCGGCCATGACCGCCCCCGTCCGGGAAGCCGCCGGGGATCTCGATCTCCTGACCGGGCTCGGCCGTCAGCTCGCGCGGATCGAGAACCGGGTTGGCGTCCGCGATCTGCCACCACTGGGCGGGGTCGCCGAAGTAGCGCTGGGCGAGATGGTCGGGGCGCTCACCGCTGCTGACGATGTGCCGGGCGGTGTCGTCGCCGTCGGCCTCACCGAGGGGTGGCAGTAACCGCCGCTTGATGTACCGCACTTCGGTCCCGTCGGCGGCGCGGTGCACGCCGATCTCGGCGTCGTGGTACCGGCTCGTGCGCGGATACGGATGCGATCCGGGCACCGCGTCCAGTGCGCTCTCGTACGGCTCGATCATCCTTGTGCTACCTCCCCATGCCGATGTCGGACCCGGTCAGCCCGAGCGACCCGAGCCGCCCGGCGGGCGCGCTCCCCGCCAGCCGCTCCTTCTGCGCGAGATGCGCGAGATAGAGCTCCGCCCCGCGATGGCCGGCGGGCAGATCGCTGACGGTCAGCACCTTCATGCCGATGCTGAGGCTCGCCCGGATCGGATTGAGGCTGATGTCGAACGCGGACTCGTTGATGGACAGTTCGGTCAGCCGTACGGGCATGACGCGCTTGCTGCCCCACGTGAAAAGGGTCAACGGCATCTCGATCGGACTGATCTCGATGGCGCCCTTCTTGGACAGGCGGGTGGCCTTGCGGAGTTGGGCGGTGGTGGGATGCACCAGCATCTCGAGGGTGGCGAGCTGGGGGTGGATGCCGTTCGGCGCCGCGATCTCGAACTGATCGGTCGCGTCGATCTC
>NZ_JBOHCV010000143.1:0-5401 GCF_050698815.1 Streptomyces sp. | reverse complement strand
GCGGCGGCGACCTCGAACGCTCCGTCGACGATGGCTTCCAGCTCGGCGATCTCGGCCTCGAGGTAGAGCACTCGGGCCGGGCAGGAGATCTGGTACTCGGACATGCGGGCCATCATGCATGGATGCCGTCGCCCCGGCAGCCGCTTCCGGCAGCACCACCCTCACGGTTGACGGAACGGCGGGCCTTCGCAGGCGGGCAAGGTGGCCGTCACTGCCGGATCCTCCTCGGCCGGGCGGTGCTGAAGGGTTCTGTGCGTCGAGTGGACAGCGCCCGCCGCGCGGGATCGGAGCCGTGCAGCACGCGCGAGCGGCGGATGGTGGACCGGCTCGCCGGGGAGCGCCCCGGACTTGCGGGGGACCGGCTGCTGTTCAGCGCCAAAGAAGCCGTCTGCAAAGCTTGGTACCCGGCCGCCCGCCGGCGGATCGGCACGGGCGCCGTCGCGGTCGCCTTCACCACCGGTGGCCTGCTGACGGCCGAGGTCCGTCCGGACCGCACATCGCCGCACCCGGCGCGGCTGCGGCCTGAGGACGGCGGCGTCAAGGCCCGCTACACGGGCCGCTGGTGCGTCGAAGGGGGCCTGCTACTCACGGCCATGGCGGGCCCGGCCGGGACTCCGGCGACGGCTCCGGGCTCGTGCATCCGGGCCACCGCGCTCCAGGTGACGACACCGCGCAAGGTGTTCCCGCCACCGTCCTCACCACGCACCCCGAAGGCCTCCCGCACTCTGCGGGCAGCACGTAACCGTCATCAAGATCTGACCCACCGGCGTCAGGCACGGTGCCCCCCGTCGCGTCTCACGCGTCACGGCCAGGCGGACCCGGTGGCCTGATCCGGCTTGGGCAGGAGCTGTTCGGCCCAGATGGTCTTGCCCTGCCGCGTATAGCGGCTGCCCCACCGGTCGGTGAGCTGCGCGACCAGGTAAAGGCCGCGCCCTCCCTCCTCGGTGACGGCGGCCCGGCGCATCCGGGGCTGCGTGCTGCTCGGATCGGACACCTCGCACGTCAGGGTTCCGGTCCGGATGAGCCGGAGCTCGACAGGTCCGCCGGCGTGGCGGATGGCGTTGGTGACCAGCTCGCTCACGATCAGTTTGGTCGTGAACACGATCTCTTCGAGGTCCCATGCCGCCAGTTGCTGCGTCACCAATTCGCGGGCATCGGAGACGACTTCGGGGTCTGCTGCCAGCGACCACGTCGCCAAGTCCTGCCGCGGAACCACTCGTGTCCGGGCCAGCAGCAGCGTGACGTCGTCCGGCAGCCGGCCCGGTGGCAACCCTTCGACGACATCTCGGCCGACGTCCCTGAGGGGGCGGTTGAGGGCGTCCGAGCGGACCAGCCGCGCGCACAGCTCCTGCATCCCCTCGTCGACGTCCCCGGCACCGCGCTCCACCAGTCCGTCGGTGTAGAGCGCCAGGATGCTGCCCTGCGCCAGTTCCATCTCGGCCGGCTCGAACGGCAGGCCGCCCACGCCCAAGGGCGGGCCAGGATTCAGCTCCACATACGTGGCGGTGCCGTCGGGACGGACGACGGCGGGTGGCGGATGTCCCGCGCTGGCCATCACACAGTTCCGGGTCACCGGATCGTAGACGGCGTACAGACAGGTCGCGCCGATGGCGTCTCGCACGCCGCGGGTCCCCGTCTCCTCGTCGTCCAGGTCTCCGCTCTCGGCCTCGACCGTGAGCTGTGAGACGAGGTCGTCGAGATGGGTGAGCAGCTCGTCCGGTTCCATTTCGAGATCGGCGAGAGTCCGTACCGCGGTTCTCAACCGGCCCATCATGGCCGTGGCTCTCAGACCGTGGCCGACGACGTCTCCGACGACGAGAGCGACGCGTGCGGACGCCAGCTGGATGACGTCGAACCAGTCCCCGCCCACCCCGCTCGCGGCATCGGTCGGCAGATAGACGCTGCCCGTCTCCACCGCCAGGTTGTCGCTCACCGTCGGCGGCAGGAGGCTGCGCTGGAGACTCACGGCTGCCCGGTGCTCATGGGTGTAGCGGCGGGCGTTGTCCAGGGCGAGCGCCGCACGGGCGGCGATCTGCTCCAGAAGGCTCACGTCGTCTTCGTTGAATTCCATGCTGTCCGGGCCGCGCCATACCGCGACTCTGCCGAGCAGGACGCCTCTGGCGTGCAGCGGCGCGCTCATCGCGGTGCCGACCGCCGGAGCCGGCCTTGCCAGGGTCGGGGTGTCGCTCTGCCCCAGTTCCCGGGCACGCTCGGTGTCCTCCTGAGCGGCTTCCTGGCCGGGCACTGCCACGCCGGTGTCCCAGCCCAGATCCGTGCCGACCGGCGGCAGCTCGGCCTCCGCAGGGGCCACCGCAGTACGGCGCAGGGCCGGTTGCCGATGATGGACGGCAGTGGGTTCCTCCCCGCTGAACACCGGTTCGGCGACTTCGACGACGGCCCCGTCGGCCCATTCCGGCACCAGCACACCGACCAGCTCCTCACTGGTCCGCGTCATGGACAAGGAGCGGCCGAGGGCCGCGGTGGCGCCGTGTACCAGCCCCAGACGTCGGCGGGCCCGGTAGTGGTCCGTGATGTCGGTGAAGATGCCCGTGACGCCGAGGAGGCTGCCGTCCGACTCCTGCAACCGGAACGCCGAGACCGACAGCACCCGCCCGCCCCGGGGGTCGATGACGGTCCGCAGGTGATGCTCTTCACTGACCAGCGGTTTCCCTGTCCGCATCACCTCCCTGAATTGGTCCTCGATGACCGCAGCCTCCTCGGCACGCAGGAAATCCGTGAGCCGGTAGCCGGTGAGGTCCGTCGGCACTCCGGTGTACGGCAGAAGGTGGCTGTTGGTCCGCGACAGCCGCAGGCTTTCGTCGAAAACGGCCAGTCCGACGGCGTCCTGGAGAAAGAGCTCCGTGGTGAAGGCACGATCCTGCCGCCACTCGGAGACGCGAGCGGACGGGGCAGCCAGCACGAGGTAATGCGCCTTCCTCCCGGTAGTCCGTTCATCGTTCAATGGAAGTACCCGGAACGCCACACTCACGTGCTCCTGCCCGGAGCCCGCCCGCAGTACCGCCCGGCCCTCCCACGCCGGCCCGGTCCGCTGCGCCACCACCTCGGGCCATTGACCCGGGTCTGCCAGCAAGGTTCGTACCGGCCGGCCGCAGACCTCATGCGCCGTGCGCTGCAGAAGCGCCTCCGCCTCCGCCGTCCAGGCCACAATCGTGCCGGCGCCATCCACCAAGGCCCCAGCCGTACTGTCGCCGAAGGAGAAGTGGAAGTCGTCCGCGCTCCGCATACGAACCCACCTCGCTCGGTGCACCGATGGTCACCATGCTCCCACCATTCGACAGCTGTACGCATGGCAGCGAAACTGGCTCCGAGTGCTGTATCAGTCGCCCAGGACCCGCCGCAGATAGGGATTGCCGAACACCCGCTGCGGGTCGAGCCGGTCGCGCAGCGCCGTGAACTCTCCGAATCGCGGATAGACGCCGGCCAGGTACTCGGCGCCGCGGCTGTGCAGCTTTCCCCAGTGCGGCCGTCCGCCATGGGCCGTCATGATCCGCTCAACGGTGGTGAAGTACGTCCGGTACGGCGCCCCCCGGTACATGTGCACCGCGATGTATGCCGTGTCGCGGCCGCTCGCCATGGAGAGCGGGATGTCGTCGGCGGGCGCGGTCCGCACCTCCACTGGAAAGCCGATCCGCAGGGAGGACCGTTCGATCATCGCCCTGACCTCGCACAGCGCGTCGACGGCCGCCTCGCGCGGCACCGCGTACTCCATTTCGACGAAGCGCACGCGTCTCGGGCTGGTGAGGACCCTGTAGGGGATGTCGGTGTACGTACGCGCCGACAGGACACGACTGGAGAGCCTGGCGATGCCGGGGATGGCGGCGGGCACGGCCTTACCGAACGTGCAGACCAGCTGGAACATGCCGTTGGAGAGCAGCTCGTCCTCGACCCAGCGGCTGATCCCGCTGACAGGCGCGCGAGGGCCGGCACTGCGGTTGTTGCGCTTGGTGTTGCAGTTGCCGGTGTGGGGGAACCAGTAGAATTCGAAATGCTCGTTGTCGGCGGCCAGCTTGTCGAACTCCGCGGTCACGCGGTCGAAGGGCATCGGCTCCTCCCGCGCGGTCAGCAGGAAGAGCGGTTCCGCTGCGAAGGTGACTGAGGTGATCACGCCGAGGGCGCCGAGCCCGACCCGGGCGGCGGCGAAGACCTCCGGGTGCTCTGATTTCGAGCAGGTGAGCAGGGAACCGTCGCCCGTGACGAGCTGGAGTGCGGTGATCTGCGCGGAGAGCGACGCCGAATCGCGGCCGGTGCCGTGCGTGCCGGTGCTGACCGCACCTGCGGCGGTCTGCTCCATGATGTCGCTCATGTTGGCCAGTGACAGGCCTTCGGCGGCAAGGTCCGCATTGAGCCGGCTCAGCGTCATGCCCATGGCAACGGTGACGGCTCCTGCCGTGTGATCGACCGCCACGATGCCGGTGAGCCTGCCGGGGCGGATCAGTACCCCGTCAGTCGTCGCGGTCGCGGAGAAGGAGTGGCCGGTGCCGACCGGCTTGACCGTGAGGCCGTCCTCGGCCGCGGCCGCCACGATCCGCGCCAGCTCCCCGGCGGATGACGGTTCGGCGACCCGGACCGGCCGTGCGGTGACGTTTCCCGCCCAGTTCCGCCATAGGACTCGCTCGCCAGTCACCCTCAGCAACCTCCGCTCTCGGCCGGTGCCATCCGCAGGAGCGCTGACCCTCCCGCGGGAACGGCCACGGCCTTCGGCGCCCACTACCAAGTGTGCGGCGGGACGGGCGGTGCCGCGCCTCTGTCTGTTCACCCCACCTGTGGTGGCAAGACGGAGGCGTATCTCGGCCTGGCCGCATACACGCGCGACTGTGGCAAGACTGCCGCAGGGCACCCACCGACGGGCGCGCCAGATTATCTCCGACACCTACACCGCGGTCCTGCCGGGCTCATGCGCAGCGAGGCGGAGTCGACGCTGTCGGTGGTGCCCCGCGCCCCACGGCCCGAGCCCGAGGTGGACCAGGAGGAGCGAAGACGCATGATGTGGACCCCGGACCCGTGGTCAGCGGCGACGTCGACCCTTCGTCCCGGCGTTCATCGTCGCTCCTCTGCCGACTCGGTCCGGGATTCACGGCCCGTTCACGCGCCGTCTCTCTGGGAGGGGGGCTGTACCCGTAGCTTCGGCTCGAATATTTCCGGCATCATGTCGGCGCAGCCGCGCCGGTGGGAACCGATACGGAGTTCGACGTGCGCAGACTGCTGACGCTGATCAATTCGCATCCTGGCGGACGTTCCGCCCTGACCTGTCGCTATCGCTGCGGCGACGCGTGCTTCCACGAGGTGCCGAACACCAGCGACAACGAGTACGTCGGTGACGTCATCGCCGGTGCGCTCTCGCGTCGCAGGGTGCTCCGCGCCGGCGCGGTCATGACTGTCG
>NZ_JBOHCV010000142.1:0-1652 GCF_050698815.1 Streptomyces sp. | reverse complement strand
CCCCGGGAGGGACGGGCACGGCCGGGCGTGCCGGAGCGCATTCCGTCAGGGGCGGAACGTGCGCCCGCGTTCCACCTTCTTGTCGAGCTCCTTGTCCGGAGCGGTGAGCCGCTTGGTGTGCGCGGTGACCTCCGGCTCGTCCGCCACGTCCGCCCAGTCCAGCAGGGCCTCCGTGGCCACCTTCCGCTCGTCGTCCGTCAGGTCGACGATGTCCGCGCCGTGGTTGGCGCCCGGTGCGGTGAAGACGTAGGAGTCGTCGCTGTGCCTGCCGACCCGGAACGGCTCGGCGCCCCACGGGTCGTTCTCGCCGTAGACGAAGAGCATTTCCGAGGACCGCGTGCGCACCCACCGGTCGATGTCCGGCATGGCATGCCGGTCGAACTCCATGGGGATGTCACGGGGCACGAAGGTGCGCGGCGCGTTGATGCCCGGGTAGCGCAGCAGGTCGTCCAGGTGCGGGTTCCGCACGTCGGGCTGCCCGAGTTCGGTGCCGGCCTGGTAGTAGTACGGCACGTACGGAGTCAGGCCCTGGTCGGTGTAGAAGGCGAAGCCCGAGATCTGGTCGATGAAGGCGTACAGCTCGTCGGTCGGCGCGTCGGCCGACGGCACCGTGTCGCAGTCCGACTCCAGGTGATACTGCCAGAACGCCCACACCAGGTCGAGCACGACGACCTCGTAGGCCCGGTCGGCGTTGCCCGCCAGCTCGAAGGTGTAGCCCTCCTCCTCGGCCCACTTCTCGTAACGGGCGACGATCTCCCCGCGGCGCACCAGGGCCTCGCGCTGCACGGCGTTCAGCCGCTTACGGCACTCCGGCGTGGAGACGGTGGAGAAGAACTCGTCGTAGGCGCCGTCCTTCCGGTCGTTGACGTTGTTGGGTGCGACGTAGGCGACCGTGCCGTCCAAGTCCCGCGGGTAGAAACGCCGGTAGTAGGTGGCCGTCATGCCGCCCTTGCTTCCGCCGGTGGAGACCCAGTTCTCGTCGTAGATGTCCTCCAGGGCCTCGTGGACGCGGTGCTGGTCGCTGGCGGCCTGCCAGATGTCCAGCTTGCTCCAGTCGGCCGGATCGGGCCGGGACGGGGTGAAGAAGCGGTACTCCATCGACACCTGGTTGCCGTCCACCATCTGGGTCGGCTCACTGCGCCTGGGCTGAGCGCTCAGCCCGTAGCCGGAGGTGAAGAAGACTGTGGGGCGGTCATCACCCTTGTGCAGCAAGGAGATCCGCTGCTTGAAGGTCCCCTTGTCCGGGTTCCGGTGATCGACCGGCTGCTTGTAGTTGAGGATGAAGAAGCGGTAGCCGTCGACCGGCTTCTCCTCGATGAAGCTCATCCCCTTGATGGCGAGGATGCGGTCCTTGATGTCGGTGTCGGCAGTGGTGGCGGCCCCCGCCGACGCGCCGCCGGCGCTGACGGTGCCTATGAGCACCACGAACGACAACAGCCATTTGAGCGTTCTTCGCATGAGCTCTCCCCTGGATCCGGCGAAGTTCGAGGTGAACCTACCGGCGGGGGGTGTGTCACCGCTAGAGCAGCCGCCCGCGCCGGTGGTCACACCTAGGCTGCCGGCATGACGGACTCCGCGACACAGCCGTTGGCCACCGGGCCCCGCGACATGGCCCTGCTCTCCTTCCACGACGCCCGGCGGCACCCGGAGGA
>NZ_JBOHCV010000141.1:0-5072 GCF_050698815.1 Streptomyces sp. | reverse complement strand
TCCATTAACGTTAACGTACGCTAACGTGCCGGATCGGCACGGAACCGAGCGAGGGAGAGACGCCCATGGCCACCGATACCGCCGGTCCGGAGGCGGCCGGTCTGGAAGTGATGTACCGCGGGACGGTCTACCCCTGGCACTGCGATCAGATGGGCCACATGAACGTCATGTGGTACGTCGGGAAGTTCGATGAGGCCACCTGGCAACTCTTCGCCGGGTTCGGCGTCACCCCCGACTACCTGCGCGACAGCGGCCGCGGCATGGTCGCAGTGGATCAACGGATCTCCTACCGCAAGGAGTTGTGCGCGGGGGACGTCGTGCTGGTTCGTTCGACCCTCCTGGAGGTGCGCAGCAAGGTGATCCGCTTCTGCCACCAGATGGAGAACGCGTCGACCGGTGACGTAGCGGCCGTCACCGTGCTGACCGGAGTCCACATCGACACCAAGGAGCGACGCTCCTGCCCGCTGCCCGAGGAGCACATGGCACGAGCCCGCGCCCTGGTGACCGACTTCGATCCCGGGATCTGATCCGCCGCAGCCGTCACCGCCACCGACCGCTGTCGGCGAGGGTGCTCAGCGGAGAGCTCGCCGCAGGTCCGCTACGCTCGGCGCGCCGTCAGGGGTACCGTCCGCCGTGCGGTACAGACGGCAGGACACGCTCGGCTCGGTGCCCGCCGCGGCGAACGGATCGACGCCGTCGAGCAGGACCGTGGGCGAGCCGGTCATTCCCCACCGGGCGGCGCCGGCCTCATCGGAGACCTCCACCAGGTTCACCGGTACGTGCCGGCCCGCCAGAGCGGCCGTGATCCGCTCGCGTACGACCGCGGCGTTCGGGCAGCCGGGCACCGTCAGCACGGTGATCCGCATCGCTGAGCCCTCCGGGTTCGTCACCTGTCATCTGTCGACTCTCACCTTGCCGGGGAACGGTAGACCTTTCCAGCACACCGGCAGGTCGACGGATAGCTTGGCTGCATGCGCATCGGTGACCGGGATCACGTTCCAGGACGAGCCGGAGACCGCACCGGGAAGGGCCGCCACCTCGCCGGCCGCCACCTCGTCCGAGCCGCGGCCTGGACCGCGGGGGCCGCGGTCGTCGCGGCCGGGGGCTATGCCGGGCTGGTCAGCGGCGCACTGTCCGCCGACCTGGGGGTGGGCCGGCGGGTTCGGCCACTCGGGCCGCAGACGGTGGACATCGCGGCGCGCCCCGAGCTCGTCTTCGACGTGATCGCCCAGCCCTATCTGGGGCGGGCGACGAGGGCGATGCGGAGGAAGGTCCAGGTGCTGGAACGCGGCAGCGACATGGTGCTGGCCGCCCACGTCACGCCCCTGGGCGGCCGGCTCAAGGCGGTGACGGTGGAGACGGTCAGGTTCACCCGCCCGTGGCGCGTCGACTTCCGGCTGGTGCGCGGGCCGGTGCCGCACGTCGTCGAATCCTTCACCCTGACCGAGCAGGCCGCGGGCACCCGCTCGGACACCCGCCTCGTGTACGAGGGAGAGCTGGGCACCGACCTGTGGCGGGCCGGAGCACGGTGGGGTGCGGCCGTAGCCCGTCGCTGGGAGGAGACCGTCGCCGCATCACTCGCCTCGGTCAAGGCGGAGGCGGAACACAGGGCCGCCCGGAGCTGAACGCGCGGCTTCGCGGGCGCGTTTACGGTCCACGGGCCGGTGATGGTTCTAGCGTCAGTGCCATGGTGCCGCAGATCGTGCTCGGAAACGGCGTACACGGCGATGGCCCTCGGCCGGTTCGCCTCGCGGCGGCCGACCTGGCACGCAAGGCAGCGGTGCTCGCCGACCCGGTAGCCGACCCAGTCGCTGAACCTGGCACCACCCAGTGGAGGAGTCCCCGATGACCCAGGCACCGGCGCCACGGCGCAAGGTGGACCGTGACGAGGTGTTCGTGGAGTTCACCAAGTCCATCTGCCCGATGTGCAAGGCACCCGTCGACGCGCAGGTCAACATCCGCGGGAACAAGGTCTATCTGCGTAAACGATGCGCGGCACACGGGGAGTTCGAGGCCCTGGTCTACGGGGACGCCGAGGAGTACATGTCCTCGGCCCGGTTCAACAAGCCCGGCACCCTTCCTCTCACCTTCCAGACGGAGGTGAAAGACGGCTGTCCGAGTGACTGCGGGCTGTGTCCGGAGCACAAGCAGCACGCCTGCCTGGGGATCATCGAGGTCAACACCGGGTGCAACCTGGACTGTCCGATCTGCTTCGCCGACTCCGGACACCAGAGCGACGGCTACTCCATCACCCACGAGCAGTGCGAGCGGATGCTCGACGTCTTCGTGGAGTCGGAGGGCGAGGCGGAGGTGGTGATGTTCTCCGGCGGGGAGCCCACCATCCACAAGCACCTCCTGGACTTCATCGACCTCGCCCAGGCCCGGCCGATCAAGAACGTCACCCTCAACACCAACGGCATCCGGCTCGCCACCGACCGGAACTTCGTCGCCGAGCTCGGCAAACGCAACCAGACCCCGGGCAGGTCGGTGACCGTCTATCTCCAGTTCGACGGCTTCGACGAACGTACCCACCGGGAGATCCGCGGACGGGACCTGCGAAAGATCAAGGAGCGGGCGCTGGACAACTGCGCCGAGGAGGGGCTGACCGTCAGCCTGGTCGCCGCTGTCGAGCGGGGCCTGAACGAGCACGAGGTCGGTGCGATCGTCGAATACGGCATCGACCACCCGGCCGTACGGTCCGTGGCGTTCCAGCCGGTCACCCACTCCGGCCGGCATGTCGCCTTCGACCCGCTGAACCGGCTCACCAACCCCGACGTCATCCAGCTGATCGGGGAACAACTGCCCGACTGGTTCGCCAAGGGCGACTTCTTCCCCGTGCCCTGCTGCTTTCCCACCTGCCGTTCCGTCACCTACCTGCTGGTGGACGGCGAACCGGGCGACCGTACCGTCGTCCCCATCCCGCGACTCCTCCAGGTCGAGGACTATCTGGACTACGTGACCAACCGTGTCCTGCCCGACGCGGGCATCCGGGAGGCGCTGGAGAAGCTGTGGTCGGCCTCCGCCTTCATGGGCACCGAGACGACGCGGGAGAAGCTGCGGGCCACCGCCGAAGCACTGGACTGCGCCGAAAGCTGCGGCATCGATCTGCCCGAAGCCGTCAGGGATATCGGTGACAAGGCATTCATGATCGTGGTGCAGGACTTCCAGGACCCGTACACCCTCAACGTCAAGCAGCTGATGAAGTGCTGCGTCGAAGAGATCACCCCGGACGGGCGCCTCATCCCCTTCTGCGCGTACAACTCCGTCGGCTACCGGGAAGAGATCCGCGCCGCCATGTCGGGGGTACCCGTCGCCGGTGTCGTGCCCAACGCGCTGCCGCTCGCGGACCGGCTCACCACGACTCCGTACGGTTCGAGGACGGCCCGTATCGCCGCCGGTAACGAGACCGTGGAGCCGCCGTCATGAACAGCGACGAGGTCAAAGCCTGCTGCGCCGACGCCTATTCGAAGGACGTGGTCGCCCTGCTGCTCGGCGACTCCTACCACCCCGGCGGCACCGCCCTGACCCGCCGTCTCGCCGACAGCCTCCAACTCCCCCAGGACGGCCGTGTCCTGGACGTGGCCTCCGGCAGGGGCACCACCGCGCTCCTGCTCGCCGACGTCTACGGGGTGCGGGTGGACGGCGTGGACTACTCGGCCGCCAACACCGCCCTCGCCCAGGTCGCGGCCCGGACCGCGCCCGCGGGACTGGTCGAGAAGACCCGCTTCACGACGGGGGACGCGGAGCAACTGCCCTACTCGGCTGGGGTGTTCGACGCGGTGGTCTGCGAATGCGCTCTGTGCACCTTCCCCGACAAGGTGAAAGCCGCAGCCGAGTTCGCCCGCGTCCTGCGCCCGGGCGGCCGCGTCGGCATCACCGACGTCACCGCCATCCCCGGCCGGCTTCCACCAGAACTCAACGGTCTCGGTGCCCGAATCGCCTGCGTCGCCGACGCCCGACCGGCGGCCGAGTACGCGGACATCCTGGCCGCCGCCGGACTGCGCACCCTCACCACAGAACGCCACGACCAGGCCATGATGCGCATAATCGACCAGATCGAGGCGAGGCTGAACCTGCTGCGCATCGCCGCCCCGGCCAGGCTCGCCGACGCGGGCGTGGACCTGACGGCCGCCCTCGCTGTCCTGAACGCGGCCCGCACCGCCGTCGCGGACGGCGCGCTCGGCTACGCCCTGCTGGTCGCCGTGAAATCCACCGGCTAGTGCTGTGACCGCAAAGGTCGCCGGGGTGGTGGTCAAAGCGGTTGGATGTGAGCTGATTGCCACCTGCCGACTTGTAGGGAATTGGCGCGTTCTCTCCGCTTTTCTCCGGTAAGATCACGCCCCCCGCATGAGCTGCCTGAGAGGAGCGCGGACCTGTGAGCACACCTGCCGAGACCATCGAGCGGTTCACGCACGCGGTGAACGAGGGCGACCTCGAGACCGCGCTCGCGCTCTATGAGCCGGATGCCGTGTTCCAGCCGGCGCCTGACGTGCCCACCGTCTCGGGGAGCACGATCCGCGAGGCACTCAACGATTTCTTCGCCCTGAAGCCCAGGATGACGGGCGAGGTGATCAAGGTGCACGAGGCCGGCGACATCGCGCTCGTGATCAACCGCTGGCGAATGTCCGGCACCGGCCCGAACGGGGAGGCGATCGAGATGGCCGGGACGAGCGCCGACGTGCTCCGCCGCCGAGGCGGCGGCTGGGGCATCCTCGTGGACGACCCCTGGGGCGCCGCGGTCTGACTCGTCGTAGACGAGCAGCCCGGCACTGGACAACAACCGGCAGTCGGGTTACTGCGATGCGCGGGCCTCGTCATCGAGCGTCTGCACCGGTGTCACCAGATCCGTGACGCTTCCCGCTACGCCGCTGGCGCCGCGCGCCGAGCGGTGACCGCCTCGATGAACTCCTCGGGCGGAAGGTAGGAGTGCTCGTTGACGTAGTGATGGACGAGCGTGGGGGCGATCAGCCATCGCCCGTGTCGCGAGATCACGCGGACCTCCGCGTTGCCGAGCGTGACGCTTTCCCCGCCCACGAGAATCCTCGGCGGGCCGCCGAACGGGTCGCGCCCCG
>NZ_JBOHCV010000140.1:0-5958 GCF_050698815.1 Streptomyces sp. | reverse complement strand
TGCCGCCTCTGTGCGGTCTCGCCGCGGCTCCGTCCTAGGCTTGCTCCATGGCGACGACCAAGCAGCTCGTGATCAAGGTGACGGCGGGTACGGACGCACCGGAGCGCTGTTCGCAGGCGTTCACGGTGGCCGCGGTGGCGGCCGCCAGCGGCGTGGAGGTCTCGCTCTGGCTCACCGGTGAATCGGCCTGGTTCGCGCTGCCGGGCAGGGCGGCCGAGTTCGAACTGCCGCACGCCGCGCCACTGCCGGATCTGATCGCGGGCGTACAGGCAGGCGGCCGGATCACCCTGTGCACCCAGTGCGCCGCACGCCGCGGCATCGAGGAGCAGGACGTACTGGAGGGCGTACGCATCGCGGGCGCCCAGGTCTTCGTCAGCGAGATCATGGCCGAGGGCGTGCAGGCGCTCGTCTACTGAGCCGCGTACCGGCCCCCGCGGACCGCCGACTAGAATCGGTCGCGTATCAGCACTCAGTGAGCGAACAGTCAGCGAACTTCGCCAGATCAAGGAGCGCACCGCCGTGCTCGAGGCTTTCTTCACCGCACTCATGGTCCTGGTCTGCGTCGGCACCGCGGCCTTCGCCGGTCTCACCATCAAGAAGCTCTACCAGGGCCAGCGCTGAGCGCACCGCCGCGCCGCTGCCCGCCCGCCCGCCCCCTACAGATCGTCTGAGCCGCCATGATCGAGATCCCGTCCGACCTGCACCCGGACCTGGTACCCCTCGCCTTCCTGCTGGGCAACTGGCAGGGTGCCGGCGTCGCCGCACTCGACGGTGCGGAGGGCCCCGGCACCGACAAGTGCAACTTCGGGCAGGAGGTCACCTTCACGCACGACGGCCGTGACTTCCTGGAGTACGTCTCGCACACTTGGCAGCTCGACTCCGACGGCGGGAAGGTACGGCCGCTGGAGACCGAGACCGGCTACTGGCGGATCGACGCCGACCGCAAGGTGGAGGTCGTGATGATCCGCGACCAGGGTGTCGCCGAGGTCTGGTACGGCGAGCTGGCCGACAAGAAGCCGCAGATCGACCTCGCCACCGACGCCATCGCCCGTACCCCCTCCGCCGACGAGTACAGCGGCGGCAAGCGCCTCTACGGCTACGTCAACAGTGATCTGATGTGGGTCGGTGAGCGGGCCACCCCGCAGGCACCGCTGCACCCGTACATGTCCGCGCAGCTGAAGAAGGTCGTCGACCCGAGCGAGTGGGCCAAGGACCTGAAGGATCTGCCGGACGACGGCATCGCCTTCTTCAAGTGAGCGGCGGTCCTACACTGACGTTGTGGTGACCACCGACTGGCAGAGCGACCTCCGAGCGCGCGGATACCGGCTCACTCCGCAGCGCCAGCTCGTGCTGGAGGCGGTGGACAAGCTGGAGCACTCCACTCCCGACGACATCCTCGCCGAAGTACGGCGTACCGCGGGCGGGGTGAACATCTCCACGGTCTACCGCACCCTGGAGCTCCTCGAGGAGCTGGGCCTGGTCTCCCACGCGCACCTCGGCCACGGCGCACCGACCTACCACCTCGCCGACCGGCACCACCACATGCACCTGGTATGCCGGGACTGCACGGAGGTGATCGAGGCCGATCTGTCGGTCGCCGCGCCGTTCGCGGAGCAGCTGCGCGAGACCTTCGGTTTCGATACCGACATGAAGCACTTCGCGATCTTCGGCCGCTGTGCGAAATGCTCGGCGAAGGGTGACGACGGGCCGTCGTAGGCTGTTCGTATGTCCTTCAACAGCCCCCTCCTCTCGCTGCCCGGCGCCGTCGCCGCCGAGGGCCAGGACGAAGGGGTCGCCGCGCACTACGGTGATCTCTTCCGTGAGCAGCGCGCGCTGGCCGCGGGCACCGGCTTCGTCGACCTGTCGCACCGCGGCGTGGTCACCGTCTCCGGCGCGGACCGGCTCACCTGGCTGCACCTGCTGCTGACCCAGCACGTCAGCGATCTCGCCCCGGGCCACGCCACGGAGTCGCTGATCCTCTCCGCGAACGGGCACATCGAGCAGGCGCTCTACCTCGTCGACGACGGAGAGACGGTCTGGATGCACACCGAGCCCGGCAGCCAGGCCGCGCTGATCGGCTATCTGGAGAGCATGCGGTTCTTCTACCGCGTCGAGACCGCCGACCGCACCGAGGAGTACGCGGTCGTGCACCTCCCCGCGGGCTCCATCACCGAGCCCCCCGACGGCACCGTCGTACGCGAGACCTCGCACGGCCGTGACCTCTTCCTCCCGCGCCCCGCGCTGAATTCCTTCGCCGAGGCGCACGGCCCCGCCGTCGGCCTGCTCGCCTACGAGGCGCTGCGCGTCGAGGGCCACCGGCCCCGCCTCGGCATGGAGACCGATCACCGCACCATCCCGCACGAGTTGGGCTGGCTGGCGGCCGCCGTCCATCTGGACAAGGGCTGCTATCGCGGCCAGGAGACGGTCGCCCGGGTCCACAACCTCGGTAAGCCGCCCCGCCGGCTGGTCTTCCTCCACCTCGACGGCAGCGAGGTACGCCTTCCGGTGCACGGCGATCCGGTCCGGCTGGCCGACGACGGGCCGGACGGACGCGCGCTGGGCTTCATCACCACCTCGGCGCGGCACCACGAACTGGGGCCCATCGCACTGGCGTTGATCAAGCGCAATGTGCCGGTGGACGCCGCGTTGATCGCCGGCGAGAACGCGACGGCGGCGGCCCAGGAAGTCATCGTGGCGCCCTGACCGCCCACGCCGCGCGCGCCGTTCAGACCTCCAGCAGCACCGTGAACGGGCCGTCGTTGGTCAGCGAGAGTTTCATGTCCGCGCCGAACCGGCCCGTGGCGACCTGAGCGCCCAAGGCGCGCAGCCGGGCCACCACTTCGTCCACCAGCGGTTCGGCGACCGGACCCGGCGCGGCGGCGTTCCAGGTGGGGCGGCGTCCCTTGCGCGCGTCACCGTAGAGGGTGAACTGGCTGATCACGAGCAGCGGTGCGCCCACGTCGGAGCAGGACTTCTCGCCGGTCAGTATCCGTACCGACCAGAGTTTCCGTGCGAGCCGGTCCGCGGCCGCCGGGGTGTCGTCGTGCGTGACCCCGACCAGCACGCACAGGCCCTCGCCGACGATCTCCCCGACCGTCGAACCGTCCACGACGACGCTCGCGCCGTTCACTCGCTGCACCACTGCTCGCATAGCACCCCATCATGCCGTCCCGCTCGGCGATCCGTTCGGATGGTCCGGATGGGTGTGAGGTCGATGCACGGGCCGGCCGCACAGTGACACGATGCGCACACGCGGTACGTACCGCTGCTCTCGTCGCCAACGCGACACCAAAGGATGAAGGGGACACCATCCATGAGCACAACCGGGGCACCGTACGACCTCGGACAGCCCGACCTGAACAGGCTGCGGCTGCCCGAGCTGCGTACGCTGCTGCGCCGCGCACAGCAGGACGAGGGAGACCTCAGCTACGTGCGGCGGCTGCTCCAGGGGCGCATCGACATCCTCCGCGCCGAGCTGGCCCGGCGAACCGACCCCGGCTCACCGCTGCTCGAGCGGCTCCCGGAGATCCTGGCCGACGGCCCCTCGCGGCACCGCTCCTCCGCACGGCACGTGACGTTGAACACACCGCAGGGCGAGGAGTACCGGTCGCTGGCCGGAGAGATGCTGGCGGAGGTCGAGCTGAGCGACCTCACCGCCCGTACGGATGAGGAACTGCACCACGCCATGGGCCGCCTCGTCGGCTACGAGCAGGAGGTTTCGCACCGCAGGCAGTCGCTGCAGCGCACCGCGGACGGTTGCAGTACGGAGATCGCACGAAGGTACCGTGAGGGCGAAGCGCAAGTAGACGACCTGCTCCCCTGAGCATCCGGGGCGGGGTCACCGATCTGGAAGGCCCGCCTCCGATGCCCGCTACCAGCCACGGGGCCGGACCACGGCCCGGCCCCGCAGCCGCTCCCGCGGCCGCTCCCGCCGAGGACACCGCAGCCGGCCCCGGCTCCGCCCCCGCCGGGATACCGCCGGTGCTCGCCGAGGTCGTACGCTCCGGCTTCGTCGAGGGCCTGCACCGCGGTTCGCTGGTCGTGCTGGCCGCCGACGGCAGCGTCGAGCAGTCGCTGGGTGACCCGTACGCCCCGTTCTTCCCGCGCTCCGCCAGCAAGCCCGTGCAGGCCACGGCCATGCTGCGGGCCGGTCTCGAGCTGTCGGGCGCACGCCTCGCGCTGGCGACGGCCAGCCACTCCGGTGAGCCCTTCCACCTCGAACTGGTCCGCACGATGCTCGCCGAACACGGCCTGACCGAGTCGCGGTTGCAGTGCCCGGCCGAGCTCCCCCTCGACCAAGAGGAGGCGGAGCGCGCCCTCGCCGGCGGCGATGCCCGCAGCCGCCTCGCCATGAACTGCTCCGGCAAGCACGCCGCCATGCTCGCCACCTGCCTCGCCAACGGCTGGTCTCCGGAGTCGTATCTCGACCCCTCCCACCCTCTTCAGCAGCACATCGCGGCCACCCTCGAGGAGCTCTCCGGCGACCGCGTCGCCGACGTCGGCACGGACGGCTGCGGCGCCCCGCTCATGGCGATCTCGCTCGTCGGGCTCGCCCGCGCCTTCCGCACGATCGCCCTCGCGCGGCCGGACACCCCGGCCGGCCGGGTCGCCGACGCCATGCGCGCGCACCCCGAGTACGTCGCGGGCACGCGCCGCCACGACACCTGGCTGATGCGGGAACTGCCGGGCACCGTCTCGAAGGTGGGCGCGGAGTCCGTTCAGGCGGTCGGCCTCGCCGACGGCCGGTCCCTCGCCTTCAAGATCGACGACGGCGGCAACCGTGCCGTGGGCCCGGTGCTCGCCCGTACGCTCGCGAAGCTCGGCGTCGACTCTCCCGTGCTCGCCCGCATCGGCGACTCGCCGCTGCTCGGCGGCGGCCGACGGGTCGGCGAGGTGCGCGCGGTGTTCTGAGCCGCGGCTGCGCGGTTATCCACGTGCACGTCCGGCGTCGCCCCGTTTAGCGTGGCCCGCATGGCGCCCCTCGATCTGGATATCCGAACCCTGACCTCCCCCGACGAGCTGCCCGGCTGGATGCGTGCCGTCTCCGTCTCCTTCCTGCGCGGCCCGGACGTCTCCGCGAAGGAGGTGGCGGCCCGCACCCCGGACATCGACCTCGCACGGACCCAGGGCGCGTACGACGGGGACCGCTGCGTGGGCACCTTCCGCACGGAACCGCAGCAGCTCACCGTTCCCGGCGGCGCGGCCCTCCCCTCCTGCGCCGTCACGAACGTCACCGTCGCCCCGACCCACCGCCGCCGCGGGCTGCTGACCCGGATGATGGGCAACGCCCTCAGCGCCGCCAAGGAGCGCGGCGACGCCGTCTCCACGCTCATCGCCGCCGAGTATCCGATCTACGGACGCTACGGGTACGGTCCGGCGACCTGGACCGCCGAGTGGGAGGTAGAGGTGGCCCGCGCCGGCCTCGACCCCCGCCACTCCGGCCCCGACGACGGCGGACGCGTGGACCTCGTCGACGCCGATGAAGTGCGCCGCCGCGGCCCGGAGCTGTACGAGCGCTACCGCGAACAGCCCAGCCGGCAGGGCGTCATCGACCGCACCGGGTACTGGTGGGAGCACATGCTGGGAGAGCACCGGTACCCCGGCGACGGCTTCACCCCGTACTTCCACGCGCTCCACCGCGACGCCGACGGCGAACCCCAGGGCCTGGTCTCCTACCGGGTGAGGGACCGCTGGGAGGCCAAGCTACCGGAGAACACCGCCGAGGTGGAGTTCCTGGCCGCACGCACACCCGCCGCCGAGCGCGCCCTGTGGCAGTTCGTGCTCTCCATCGACTGGATCGCCCGCGTACGCTCCGGCTACCGCGCCCCCGACGACGTCCTCCCGCTGCTGCTGCCAGACCCCCGTGCGGCCCGGCTGACCACCCACGCCGACTTCCTGTGGCTGCGCCCCCTCGACGTGCCGCGCATGCTGACGGCCCGCCGCTACGCCGTGCCGGGC
>NZ_JBOHCV010000139.1:0-1926 GCF_050698815.1 Streptomyces sp. | reverse complement strand
GCCGTACGCCGTGTGCCGTGCCGCCGCCCGGGAGCAGCAGCACCACGGCGTGCGGCCCCGCGCCTGACTCGTCGGCACCGATCGCCCGTCCCAGTCGGGCCGCCCGCTCTGGCAACGCTTGCTGAGCCATGGGAGGAACGATGGCAGAAGCATGGGTGTACGTACCGTGCCCCGCGATCACCTTTCCGTATCGAACGGCCGGACCGGCCGGCGGTGTACGCGTGGGACCAACATCCCGCAGTGGGACAGGTGTTGTGGCGCGGATGCCGTGTACGTGATATTTACGTGCCGTCTACGCGCGTAGGAGCTAGAGTACGTGAATGACGAGCCAGACCCTCAACACTGTCCCCACCCCGCAGCAGATCCGCCGCGCCCCCAAGGTGCTGCTGCACGATCACCTCGATGGTGGTCTGCGGCCCGGCACCATCATCGAGCTGGCCCGCGAGACGGGGTACACCGCCCTTCCGGAGGCCGAGGCCGATCGGCTGGAGCACTGGTTCCGCGCGTCGGCCGACTCCGGTTCGCTGGAGCGCTATCTGGAGACGTTCTCGCACACCGTCGGCGTCATGCAGACCCGTGAGGCGCTCACCCGGGTCGCGGCTGAGTGTGCCGAGGACCTTGCCGCCGACGGGGTCGTCTACGCGGAGGTCCGGTTCGCCCCCGAGCAGCACCTGGAGGGCGGCCTCACCCTCGAAGAGGTCGTCGAGGCCGTCAACGAGGGCTTCCGCGAGGGCGAACGGCGCGCCCGCGCGGACGGCAACCGCATCCGCGTCGGCGCCCTGCTCACCGCGATGCGGCACGCGGCCCGTGCCCTGGAGATCGCCGAACTCGCCAACCGTTACCGCGAACTCGGCGTCGTGGGCTTCGACATCGCCGGTGCGGAGGCGGGCTACCCTCCCACCCGCCACCTCGACGCCTTCGAATACCTCAAGCGCGAGAACAACCACTTCACCATCCACGCGGGTGAGGCGTTCGGGCTGCCCTCCATCTGGCAGGCCCTCCAGTGGTGCGGTGCCGACCGGCTCGGCCACGGGGTGCGCATCATCGACGACATCCAGGTGGACGACGTCGGCACGGTGAAGCTGGGCCGGCTCGCCTCGTACGTACGGGACAAGCGCATCCCGCTCGAACTCTGCCCGAGTTCCAACCTGCAGACCGGTGCCGCCCCTTCCTACGAGGAGCACCCCATCGGGCTGCTGCGCCGCCTGCACTTCCGCGCGACGGTGAACACCGACAACCGGCTGATGAGCGGCACCGGCATGAGCCAGGAGTTCGAGCACCTGGTGCGGACGTTCCGCTACACGCTGGACGACATGCAATGGTTCACGGTCAATGCGATGAAATCCGCGTTCATCCCTTTCGATGAACGTCTCGCCATGATCAACGAGGTGATCAAGCCCGGTTACGCCGAGCTGAAGTCCGAGTGGCTCTTCCGGGAGTCGCGTTCCGGCACCTCGGTGACCAGCGACTCCGTCACCGAAAAGGCCTGAACAGGGCGGCATCGGAAGGCGCCGGAGGTGAGCGGCCGACGGCCGGCGGCCCGACTTTCGGCACAGTCGGGATGTTTGCTGATGATCGGGATCCATCGCTACGTTCGCGGGGCCGCTGAAGTCAGCAAGCCACCAGCCCCCAGAAGCAAGGACGTAGTGCAGATGCAGCAGTTCACCAAGAAGATCATCGGTGCCGCCGCCGTCGGTGCGGTCGTGGCAGTCGCGGGTGCGGGTGCCGCCGCCGCCCACTCGGCACCGGGCCACCCGCACGCCGGCAAGGCGAAGGGGGCCGCCGGGCAGGCGACGGACGTCGTGGACGCCGCGCGTGCCGCGGCGCCGAAGGGCTCCAAGGGCAAGGGCCACAGCCAGGGTGCCGGGCAGGGCGCGGCCGGCCTGATGGGCGGCCTCCCCGTGGGCAACGGGATCATCTAGCGGG
>NZ_JBOHCV010000138.1:0-5528 GCF_050698815.1 Streptomyces sp. | reverse complement strand
GACGCGTTGAGCGGCGGATTCAACGAGGCACTGCTCGAAGCAGCCGCGATCGGCAAGCACGACCACGTGCTCGACATCGGATGCGGCACCGGCCAGATCACCCGCCTCGCCGCCCGCCAGGCCGCTTCAGGACAGGCTGTGGGGATCGACATCTCCGTGCCCATGGTGGAGCGGGCGCAAGCCACCGCCGTCGAGGAAGGCATCGCCAACGCCGTCTTCGAACAGGGCGACGCGCAGGTCCACCCCTTTCCCGCCGGCCACTATCACGCCGCTGTCAGCCGGGGCGGGGTCATGTTCTTCACCGACCACGTCGCCGCGTTCACCAATATCGGCCGCGCGCTGCGGCCCGGCGGCCGGCTCACCTTCATCGCCCCGCAACCGCCGTCCCCCGACGGGGACTCGGCCCAGGTCTTCGCGCCGGTGAACGCACTCATCCGCCAGCCCTCTCCCGCGCAGCGGGGCATGATGTCGCTCTCCGATCCCGCCCGCATCCACGAAGTGCTCACCGCCGGGGGATTCACCGAGGTGACGGCGACCTCCGTCGAGGGGGCGGTCGACTGGGGGCGAAACGCCGGCGATGCCGTGGACTTCTTCTTCGCGATGGGACCGATCCGCTACAACCTCGAGGGCGTGGACGCGGAGGTCGTGGAAAAGGCCCGCGAGCAGGTGAGGGCGGCGCTCCAGACGCACGAAACCCCGGACGCGGTCCGGCTGCGCGGCGCCGTCTGGCTCGTCACGGCCACCCGTCCCTGATCCTCGCGCCCGACCGGCACGAGCCGTGCCGCTGTCCCGGCGTGGACAGATGCACATTGTCTTAAGAAGTTGCCCAGGCAGGCACCGCGACACTGGGGTGGGGCGCCTGGGGCCAGGAAGCACCGTTCTGGCGGTTCCCCAGGTCTCCCTTCCGACGAAGCGGCACGTCATCTTCCTGGGAGCCCTGAGTGAGCGCAGCAACCACGATCAGCGCGGGTACGCCCGATACGGCCGGGCGCAGCAGCGCCGCCCGCGTCCTGACCGGAAGCCGGGAGGGCGCCGCAGGCCTGCGCACCCTGGACGGGTTGTTCAGCCTCGCGGCGGCCAGGCGCCCCCACGAGGTCGTCGTCGCCGACGGCGGTCGCGAGCTCACCTACGAGTCGGCGGAGAGCAGCTCGGGCCGGGTCGCCTCGGCGCTGCTGCGCTACGGAGTGCAGCTCGGTGACCCCGTACTCGTCCACTGCTCGGACCACGCCCAGGCGCTGGTGGCCCAGTTGGCCGTGCTCAAGCTGGGCGGAGTGTGCGTCCCGGTGCCCCACGGTGTCGATGACGCCGCCCTCCTGCGGATCGCCGACCTGAGCGGTGCGACGCTCGTGCTGTGCAGCAGCGCCACCAGGGAGCGCTGGCCACTCCCTGCCATGGTGCTGGACGACGAGCGGACGTGGGCGAAGATCACCCCCCTCCGGGTGGACGGGTCTCTGCCCCGGTCGAGCCCGGCCGATGTCGCCTACCTGTTGACCGAACTCGGCGCCGACGGAGGTGTGACGGGGCATCTCGTCGACCACCGGGCCTGGCTGTTCGCGGTCCATGACCGGCTGCGCCGGGCCGGCCGGCCCACCCGCGGTGTGACAGCGGGGCAGGAGGTCGGCGGCGCACGGGCCCTGGCCGCGATGTGGTGGGCGGTCGCCGCGGGGACCAGGTTCCACGGACCGCGTCCCCCGGGGGCGGGCGAGGCCGTGCTCCACCTCCACGGTCCGGGTACCGCCGCGGTGTACGGACCGGATGAGTACGAGGCGGTGCTGGCGGGCGCCGGGCCGGGCGCGGGGGAGCGGCTGGGCACGGTCCTGATCACCGGCGGCCCGCTGCCGGCCGGGCTCGTGGAGCGCCATGTCGAACTGCTGCCCTTCACGCGGCTGCTGGCCGAGTTCTCACCCCGCGACGGCGCCATGCCCTGGACAGCCGTCGACTGCACGGCGGACGCCCGGAACGCACCGGCCGCTGACGGTCGTACGGTCATGGGTGCCGCCGCGTCCCGTGTCCGTGTGACGATCCGCGATGCGGGCGGACGGGTGCTGCCCAGGGGGCGCACCGGGCAGATATGGGCCGCGGGCACCGCGCTGCCCTTCGACAGGCTTTACGACGGCTGCCACGAGTCGGCCGCCGACGACCGGGGCTCGTTCACGGAATCCGGATACAACGGGCGGTGGACCGAGAGCGGCTCGCTCGAGGTCGTGGGGCGCACCCGCGCGCACGCTCCCGCGGGCGCGGAGCATGCGCGCACCGTGAGGTCACACGTCCAGCTGAGCGGGGAAACCTCAGAGGGTCCGACGGGATGGGAAGCCCCCGTGGAGGGCCCGCGTCCGGGCTCGCGTCCCGCTCGGCTGTGCGCCGGTGTCGTGGTCACATAGGGTCGGTGGATGGCGAAGTACTTCGACGTGCACCCTGAGAACCCGCAACCGCGCACCATCAACACCGTGGCCGACAGTCTTCGCGCCGGTGCGCTCGTGGCGTACCCGACGGACTCCTGCTTCGCACTGGGATGTCAGCTGGGGAGCCGCGACGGCATCGACCGGATCCGCTCGATCCGGAACCTCGACGACCGTCACCACTTCACCCTCATGTGCCAGAACTTCGCGCAGCTGGGTCAGTTCGTGCACATCGACAACGACGTGTTCCGCGCGATCAAGTCGGCGACGCCCGGCAGCTACACCTTCATCCTCCCCGCGACCAAGGAGGTGCCGCGCCGGCTGTTGCACCCGAAGAAGAAGACGGTCGGCGTCCGGATCCCGGACCATTCCGTCACACAAGCGCTGCTCGCCGGTCTCGGTGAGCCGCTGCTCTCCAGCACCCTGCTCCTGCCCGACGAGGACGAGCCGCTGACGCAGGGCTGGGAGATCAAGGAACGGCTCGACCACGTGGTGGACGCGGTGATCGACTCGGGCGACTGCGGCACGGAGCCGACCACCGTCATCGACTTCTCCGGCGGCGGCGCCGAGATCGTACGCCGAGGGGCGGGCGACACCGCACGATTCGAGTAGCCCCGGGGACGGAGGCAGGGGGGCCACGGTCAGCCGCTGAGGTCGAGGTCGGTGCGGCTGCGGGCGTTGGCTTCGGCGACGCGGGCGCTCAGCAGCTCGGCAGGACTCAGGGGGTGGAGGCTGTTCGCGTCGGCGTCCCATTCGCGGCCGCCGCTGAGCGGGCGCAGCTGGACGTAGGGCCCTTCGTGGCCCATGACGACGCCGACGCGGTCGTGGACGGTGTCCCGGACAGGGACACCGATGGCGGGTTCCGGTGGTGGGATGCCCGGCCTGGGCTGCGGACCACCGGTCACCGGCCTGCTCCCCTGATGATCACAGCGGCCAGGGCGAAGGCGACAGGGGCGGAGCAGACGCCGAGGTGGACGAGGGCGTAGCGGGCGGCGGATCCGGCGTCACCGTCGCTGCTGTCGCCGTCGCTGTCGATCACGTCCTGCCAGGGGGTGCGTACGTCCATCGCGGGGAGTTGGATGCCCGCGCGGGTGAGCGCGTCGGCGAGTGCGTCGCGGGCCTCGACCGTCTCCCGGATCTTGGCCGCGCCGGGGTGCGCGGCGGTGGCAGAGGGCGTGTGTCGCTGGTTGGTCATGGGTGCGCTCCCTTGTCGTTCGGCCGTTTCGCTGCCCTGGCTTCACGGCGTGAACTACCGTGCGTGACGAGAGCACTACGAGAATGCGGCCGGCTCGGGGCAGGGCGCGCTGCGGACGGGGTGTGCTTCCCCGCTGGTCAGCGCAAGTTCCACACCTTCCACGAAGGGGCACATGCCGACCGGACGAACGGTCTCAGGCCGCCAGTTGGAACCGGGTCCGCCCAAAGAGGTGCAGGGCGAGGTAATGCGTATGTCGTCGGTCTCGGGCTCCGAAGCGGTGGCTCAGAGGGTGGTCCGCGTGTCGGTGGTGCCGTCGAGCTGTTCGCGGGCGAGCCTGCTACCTGGAGGCAGTCACCGATCAACTTCGGTTGTATGTCGGCCAATAGCCGTCGACAACGCCAGGCAGGCCCTTCGTGACTGACTCCCATGTGAAGCCCCGCACCCGGACGGCATCAAGGGTGGCTCCTGTCCTGTGCTCGCTGGTCCTGCTGGCGCTGCACGGTGTGGGAGGGTTCTTCGTTCTCAACGCCCTGATGACCACGTCGGAAGGGCCATGGGATACCGATGTCACCCAAACCGCCAGGATGATGGCCCTGTTCGGGATCGTGACCGAGGCGCTTGCCGCTGCTCTCACTGCGGTGTTCATCGCACTCGCCCGACTGAGGACATGGTGGTACGCGATTCCTGCCCTACTCGTCGTGACGGCAGTGGTGCGCATGGTGTTCGCCCCCGGGGCGTGAGGGCAGGCCGTCCGTACCGGGCTCGCCGACCGGACCGGCGTCGACTGCGTCTGTCTTGGACGCGTCGCTGTTCGAGGGGCGTCCCACCTGGGCTTTCCCTCCCACATCCCGACGTCTGGTTTGTCAGGGATATCTACGCTTGGGCGTCGACCGCACGCTTGTGATCCGCGGTACAGGTGCGCACAGGGTCTTGCTTACTTGAACGGGTGTTCGTAGTTTCTTGTTACCCCCCCGTATCAGTCGTTGCGGCGTGCCCCCTGTGCGCCGTGGCGTACCCGTGCGTGTCGACAGGAAGAAGAGTCCCATGCGGATGCGCTTTTCTGTGCTCGCGGCAATCCCCCTCGTCATGGCCGCTCTGCCCGCTTCAGCAAGCGCCGCGACGCCTGCCGCCCCGCTCGTCGCGGTCGCAAAGGCCACTGGGACGGCGATCCCCGGTCAGTACATCGTCACCCTCAAGTCCGGCGCGAAGGCCGGCAGCCTGGCTCGCGCCGAAGGCGTGAGACCGAAGCAGACCTACAGCGCCGCGATCGACGGTTTCGCGGCCAAGCTGACCACCGGGCAGCTCAACGCCCTGCGCGCCAACCCCGACGTAACGCGTATCGAGGAGGACGCGCAGGTCCGCGCCTCCGCCACCCAGAACAACGCCACCTGGGGCCTGGACCGCATCGACCAGCGCAACCTGCCGCTGTCGAATACCTACAACTACAACACCACCGCCTCCAACGTGACGGCGTACATCATCGACACCGGCATCGAGGCCAGTCACCCCGAGTTCGGCAACCGGGCCGCGAGCGCCTACGACGCCACTCTCGAGGGCATCGCCCTGGGCGGCCGGGACTGCAACGGCCACGGCACGCACGTCGCCGGCACCATAGGCGGCTCCACCTACGGAGTGGCCAAGGGTGCCCAGCTGCGCGGCGTAAAGGTCCTCAACTGCGCCGGCATAGGTACCAATGCCGATGTGATCGAGGGTATGGACTGGGTCCGCACCCACGCGGCCAAGCCCGCCGTCGCCAACATGTCCCTCGGCGGCGGCTTCTCCGCAGCGGTGAACAGTGCGGCGACCAACCTGAGCAACTCCGGCGTCTTTCTGGCCGTCGCGGCAGGCAACGACGGCGAGGACGCCTGCAACTCCTCGCCGGCCAGCGCCGCCGGGGTGACGACGGTCGCCGCTTCCGACAAGAACGACAACGC
>NZ_JBOHCV010000137.1:0-7825 GCF_050698815.1 Streptomyces sp. | reverse complement strand
GGGGCTCGCTCCGGGGGCAGATCCACATCGCTGACGACTTCGACGAACTGCCCGACGACATCGCCGACTCGTTCGGTATGCGCTGATGCGACTACTGCTCGACACCCACGTTCTCCTGTGGTGGCTGGACGACTCCCCGGAGCTGTCCGACGGGATCAAGGCGCTGCTGGATACGGAGCCCTACGTCCACGTCAGCGCCGTCTCGCCTTGGGAGATCGCGATCAAACAGTCCCTCGGGAAGCTCACCGGACCCGAGGACCTGGCCGAACGGGCGCGCGACTCCCAGTTCACACCGCTGTCCGTCGGAGCGGGTCACGGCGTGCGCGCAGGCAGACTGCCACCACACCACCGCGACCCCTTCGACCGGCTTCTCATCGCTCAGGCGCAGATCGAGGGCATGAGCCTCGTCACCCGCGACAAGTGGATGACGCAGTACGACGTGCAGATCGTGCCTGCCTGACCCGGAGCCCGACCCGGAGCACGTCCTGTAGTGGCGCACCGCGGCGGCCCCGGTAAGCACCGCCACGCTCACCGGGGCCGCTGCCGTAACCTCTGCGGCTCCCGCCTACTCCGTCGCGATCGCGTTCAGCACGTTCATGCGGCCCGCGCGGAACGCCGGAACGAGCGCCGCCACCAGGCCCACCAGGGCCGAGCCGACGAAGACCGAGCCGATCGTCGGCCACGGGATCTCCAGTACGCCCAGTCCCTCCAGCGCCAGCAGCTTCTGGGCGGCCGCCCCCCAGGCCATGCCCAGGCCGAGGCCGAGCAGGGCGCCGAAGAGGGCGATGACGACCGACTCCAGGCGGATCATGCGGCGCAGCTGCCGCCGGGAGAGGCCGATGGCCCGCATCAGGCCGATCTCGCGGGTGCGTTCGACGACCGACAGGGCGAGGGTGTTCACCACGCCCAGGACGGCGACGATGATCGCCAGGGCCAGCAGTCCGTAGACCATGTTGAGCAACTGGCCGACCTGGTCCTGCAGGGTCTGCTTGAAGTCGGCCTGGTCCCGCACCTGGTACTGCGGGTACGGCTTCAGCTCCTTCTTCAGCGCCGCGTACGCGGCGTCCTCCTGGCCGTCCTTCGCCGACCCGAACATGATCATGTTGGGCGGTACCTGATCGGCGGGGAGATAGCGGCGGGCGGTGGCGATGTCGGTGTACATCGCGCCGTTGTCCACGCTGGTGTCGTCGGAGGTGATCGCGGCGACCCTGAGTTCCGCCGTACGGCCGCCGGTGAAGGCCGCCTTCAGCTCGTCTCCGACCTTGACGCCGTGCTTCTTAGCGAACTTGTCCCCCACCGACATGGCGTCCTTGCCGTAAGCCGCCGACAGATCACCCGAGGTCGTCTCACGTCGCAGATCGCGCATGTACGAAGGGTCGGTGGCCGCCAACTGCTCGCGCTGGGACTTCCCGTCGGGCGTGCTGAGCCGTACGCCGATCCCCTTGTAGGAGGTGACGGTCTCCAGGTCGTCGGACGCCTTGAGCTTCTTCTCCACGGCGGGGATGATCCCCTGGCCGTTGTCGGACTGGATGATGAAGTCCGCGCCGACCGACTTGTCCAGCTCCTGCGTGGCCGAGGCGACCATCGAGGAGCCGACCACCGAGAGCGAGGCGACGAGCGCGAGCCCGATCATCAGGGCCGCGGCGGTGGCGCCCGTACGGCGCGGGTTGCGCAGCGCGTTGCGCTCGGCGAGGCGGCCGACCCGCCCGAAGGGGCGAAGCGTCACCCACGACAGCACCCGCACCAGCCCGCCCGCCAGCAGCGGACCGACGATGATGAACCCGACCAGCGTGAGCAGCACGCCGCCGCCCAGATACAGGGAACCCGGACGGGCCTTGTCCGCCTGCGTGGCGAGCAGGAGGCATGCCGCGCCGCCGCCCGTGAGCAGCACGCCCAGCACCGCGCGCAGCGCACCGGACTTGCCGTCGGCGGGGACTCCCGCGTCCCGCAGGGCGGCCATCGGGGAGACCCGGCCGGCCCGGCGGGCCGGCAGGTAGGCGGCCAGCACCGTGACGATGATGCCCAGCACGAGGCCGATGACGGGCGTCGTCCACTTGATGGTGAGTTCGGACGTGCTGAGGTTCATGCCCATCATGCCCATGAGCTCCATCAGGCCGACGGCCAGACCCACTCCGGCACCGACGCCGAGCACCGAACCGATGACGCCCAGCAGCAACGCCTCGATCAGCACGGACCGGTTGACCTGCCGGCGGCTGGAGCCGATCGCCCGCATCAGGCCGATCTCCCGGGTCCGCTGGGCGACCAGCATCGAGAAGGTGTTGACGATGAGGAAGATGCCGACGAGGAGGGCGATGCCGGCGAAGCCGAGCAGCGCGTACTTCATCACTTTGAGGAAGGACCCGACGTCCTCGCGGTTGGTGTCCGCGGTCTCCTTCTGCGTCTGGTACGAGTAGTTGTCCGCGCCCAGCGACGCCGCGAGGTTCTTCTTCAGCAGCTCGTGCGTGACACCGCTGTCGGCGGTGACCGCGACGCCGGAGTACACACCGGTCCTGCCCAGCAGTTTGCGCTGCGCGGTGGCGGTGTCGAAGTAGACGACCGTCGCACCGGGGTTGGTGACCTTGAAGGTGGCGATGCCGGACACCTTCGCGGTGAAGTCGCCGGTGACCGCGATGGTGCGCAGCTCGTCGCCCAGCTTCAGCTTGTGCTTCTTCGCCGTGTCGGCGTCGACCATGATCTCGGTGGGCCCACGGGGCCTGTGCCCGGAGGTGATATCCATCGTCCGGCGGTCGGACTCGGTCCAGTTGCCCGCGATGGTGGGCGCGCCGGTACTCGAGCCCATGTTCTTGTCGTCGCTGTTGACGACGGTGACCTTTTCGCTGAAGACCATGCCCTCCGCGGACCTTGCCCCGTCGGCGGCACGTGCTGTGCCGACGGCCGCGGCCGGCACCGTCTCGGGCTTGGCGGTCTGCCGCTGCTCCGGGTCGGCTCCCTTGGCCTTCTTCGCGCTCACCGAGACATCGGGCGCGGTCACGGCGAAGAGCTTGTCGAAGGTGGTGTTCATGGTGTCGGTGAAGACCAGGGTGCCGCACACGAAAGCCACGGACAGCAGTACGGCGATGGCGCTGAGCGCCATTCTCCCCTTGTGCGCGAAGAAGTTGCGCATCGACGTCCTGAATATGGTCATGACGCGCCGCCGCTCTCGGTCGCCGCGGCCGTGCCGGGGGCGCCGCTCGCGCCGGTCGCCGCGAGCCGCAGCATCCGGTCCAGGACGGCCTCGGCGGTGGGGTGCAGCATCTCGTCGACGATGCGGCCGTCGGCGAGGTAGAGCACGCGGTCGGCGTAGGCGGCGGCGACCGGATCGTGGGTGACCATGACGATGGTCTGGCCCAGCTCGTCCACCGAGCGGCGCAGGAAGCCGAGCATCTCGGCGCCGGCGCGGGAGTCGAGGTTGCCGGTCGGCTCGTCACCGAAGATGATCTCGGGCCGGGCCGCAAGTGCGCGGGCGACGGCGACGCGCTGCTGCTGGCCGCCGGAGAGCTGGCTGGGCCGGTGCTTGAGCCGCCCGCCCAGGCCGACGGTCTCGATGACCTGCTCCAGCCATTTCTGGTCGGGCTTGCGGCCCGCGATGTCCATCGGAAGGGTGATGTTCTCCAGGCCGTTGAGCGTGGGCAGCAGGTTGTACGCCTGGAAGATGAACCCGATCCGATCCCGGCGCAGCCGCGTCAGCTTCTTGTCCTTCAGGCCGGTGATCTCCTGCTCCCCGACCCAGATCCGGCCCTCGGTCACCGAGTCCAGACCGGCCAGGCAGTGCATCAGCGTCGACTTGCCGGAGCCGGACGGCCCCATGATGGCGGTGAAGGCGCCGCGCGCGATGTCCACATCGACGTGGTCCAGCGCCACCACCCGGGTCTCCCCCGCCCCGTAGGACTTCACCAACTGCCGGGCGGCGGCTACGGCCGTACGTGCCCCGCTGCCCCCGGTCAGGGGATTCGCTACAGCCGTTGTCATGATATTTCTCCTCGGTAAGCGTCCACGTCGTGCTCTCGTTCGGTGGGATTCCCCGTGTGTCCGAGCTTCCCGTGAGGGCGCCGCCGGCCGCGATGGTGCCCGTCCGCCTCCGGGTGCGGGGGTTATCCCCACCCGGCCGCCGCGACGTCCCGGGCCGAGGGTCGCCGGCGCTTGCTCCGTCCCCGTTCCCCGTCCCCGTTCCAACAGATTAGTGAGCGGCGGGCGCCGCCTCGTCCTGCGTCAGGACGATCCGGGGCGGGGCAGCCCCAACGGGACTCCCCCTAGGGGACGTTCACGACCGCACCATTACCGCGAGTAACCAACGTGGTGACCAATGCGCGGATTGTGACAGGTTTTTCCTCGCCCCTTCCGCCTGCGCCGTGCCCGCCCGTAGCGTGCGCTCACCCTCGGGTGTTCGGCTCCGCGCAGGGGAGGAACAGCGAATGGCGTTCAACACGTACGAGCAAGATGATCTGTCCGAGGTCTACGAAACGTATCCCTCGCCGCCCCCGTATCCACCGTTCCCGGCTCACCCACCGCCTCCCCCGCACCCGCCACGGCCCACCCGGCGCCCGCGGCCGGCCCAACGCCCCCGGCACGCCCGCCACGTACCCCCGCCCCCCGCCTACCCCCCGACGGTGCCGATGCGCGACAACCGCGAGAACACCGAACTCGCCCGCCTGCGCACCTCCTACCGCTGGCTGCGCCGCAGCATGACCTTCGCCGCGCTCGGCTACTTCACCGGCTACCTCTGCATGGCCGGCTTCCTGCCGGACGTGATGGACACGCTGCTCTTCGGCACCCTCAATCTCGGCGTCGTACTGGGGCTGTTGCAGATCCCCATCACCTTGCTGACGGTCATCGGCTACGAGTACGTGGCCCGCACGTCCGTCGACCCCGCCGCCCACCGGGTCCGCAGCTCCGACACCGAATGGCACGAACGCCTGGAGGACACCCGGTGAACACCGTCGACTCCTCGTCCCAGTCCCTCTCCTTCGCCATCTTCGCCGCCATCGTCAGCCTCACCCTGCTGCTGTGCATCATGACCAGCGCGGACCGCGACGACCTCGACGAGTTCTACACGGGCTTCCGCACCCTCGCCCCGCTGCGCAACGGCCTGGCCATCGCCGGCGACTACATCTCCGCCGCCACCGTGCTCTCCACCATCGGCGTCATCGCCCTCACCGGCTTCGACGGTCTCACCCTCGCGCTGAGCACCGCGCTGTCGCTGCTCCTGCTGATGGTGCTGCTGGCCGAACCGCTGCGCAACGCGGGCCGCTTCACCATGGGCGACGCCCTCACCCACCGCGCCGGCAGCCGCAGCGTGCGGCTCGCCGCCACCGCGGTCACCCTGGCCGCGCTGCTTCCCCTGATGATCTTCCAGCTCGCCGGCGCGGGCCAGCTCATCACCCTCATCCTCGGTTTCGAGGGCTCCTCGGTCCGTACCGCCACCATCATCTCGCTGGGCGCGCTGATGATCGGTTACGCCGCCATCGGCGGCATGAAGGGCACCGCGCTCGTCCACATCATCAAGATCGTGGTGCTGCTCGGTGCCTCCGCACTGCTCGCCGTGCTCGTCATGGACAAGGCCGGCTGGGACCCCTCCCGGCTGCTGGCCCTGGCCAACATCGGCAGCGGAGCGGGACCCGCCTACTCCCGCTCGGGCCTGCTGATGGGCGACAGCACACTGGGCCGGCTCGACATGATCTCGGGTCAGCTGGCGGTCGTCATCGGCGGCGCCTGCCTGCCGCACATCACCATGCGGATGAACACGGCCCGGGACGCACCCGCCATCCGCCGCGCCATGTCGTGGGCCGTCCTGATCATGAGCGTCTTCGTCCTGTTCATCGCGATCATCGGCGCCGGAGCCACGGCGCTGCTGGGCCGCGAGGTCATCGCGGCCGGCGGCCCGCAGGGGAGCACCGCGATCCTCCAGCTCGGCCAGGCGATCGTCGCGGGCCCCACCGCCTCCACGCTGGTCTTCACCACCGTGGCCACCGCGGTCTTCCTGACCCTGCTCTCCTCGGTCGCCAGCATGATCCTCGCCTGCGGCAACTCCCTGGCCCACGACCTGTACGCGCACGTCCTGCGCCGCGGGACGGTCACGCCGCGGCGCGAGCTGCTGACCGCCCGGGCCGCCGCCTTCGCCGTGGGCGTGCCCGCCATCGCCGTCGCCGTACTGGTACAGGACAAGGGACTCCGGCCGCTCATCGCGCTCGCCTTCTGCATCGGCGCGTCCGCCATCGCCCCGGCCCTGGTCTTCTCCCTCTTCTGGCGCCGCTTCACCCGCACCGGCCTGCTGGCCACCCTCATCGGCGGCACCGTCGCCACCGTCGTGGTGATGACCTTCTCGACGCAGGTCTCCGGGGACCGCGAAGCGCTCTTCCCCGGCGTGGACTTCAGCGTCTTCCCGCTCACCACGAGCGCCCTGATCAGCGTCCCCGTCGGGTTCGTGATCGGCTGGGCGGGCACGTTCCTCACCGGCCGCGGCACCCAGGCACGCCAGCGCCACGAATACCATGCCGCCGAGCCGCGCCTCCTCGCGGGCGCGGGCGCGACCCGGGACTGAGCGTCGGTCCGAACAGGCTCCACGGGTGTAACCAACGGCTGGACTAGGGCGTGTTGTGAAAGGAGCGTCGTCCTCCCCCTGGGCCTTGGCGGCCCGGGAGGTGCCCCCAGTAGGGCGGGGGTCGCGGTGCCTGGTGCGTGCGATCGCAAGGCGGAGGGAGGAGAGCGCAGCGGGCTGCGCCGACGACCGACAACGCCGCAAGCGTGCGTGCCAGACACCGCGGGCCAGGCGAAACTTTCGCAACACGCCCTAGAAGAGTCCGTCCCACATCTGTTCCAGCAGCACCGACCACCAGTTCTCCGGTGAGGACAGCGCGGCCGGGTCCAGCGCGGCCAGCTGGGACTGGAAGTCGACCGTCCAACGGCCCGCCTGTTCCTGCGTCAGCCCGTACCGCAGGGGCCACATGCGGCCCAGCACGGCCAGGCAGCGCACGAACTCCGGCAGCCCGGTGCTCACGAACTGCGGCTGCGCGGGCTGTCCGCCCGTACCGCCCTCCAGCGGCAGCGCCACGATGTGCGCCGTACCGAACTGCACGCACAGCTGGCGGCCGAAGTCGTTGCCCATCACCAGGTACGAGCCCGCGTCGGCGCCGGGCTGCACGCCCCGCTCCTGGGCCAGCTCCGCCAGCGTCGGCACCGGGCGGCCCGGCTGCGCCTGCCCCCAGAAGAACGGGCCCATGTCCACCGGCAGCCCCGACCACACCAGCGTCTGCCCCACGATGTCGGGCACCCCCTGCCGGGAGACCGCGTGCTGGTCGAAGCGGAAGACGCCCTGCGGCCCGAACGCCTGCATGAGTTCGTGCCCGATCGCGTCCGGCGGGATCGGCGGCACGGGCGGGATCTGATGCTGCGGCGGCAACGGCACCCGGAACGGGGCCGGCCGCGCCGGACCGTCCGCGACCTGGTGCAACTCGCCCTGATGCTCGATCAGATGCCGCATGCCCTGCTGCCGGGAGGCGTGCTCGCGACCGTAGGGCGCGGTGTGCGTCACCCGCACCTGGGGCCAGGTCTCGCGGACCATCCGGGCGCAGTAGCCACCGGGCAGGTCGCAGGACTCCAACTCGGTGTGCAGCTCCAGCACTTGCTGCGGCGGTACGTTCATGCCGCGCAGCTCGTGCAGGATCTGCCACTCCGGGTGCGGCGTGCCGGGCGCGGAGCGGCGGATCAGTTGCTGCTCGGAGCCGTCCGGTGCGCGGTATCTGAGCACCGCCATGTAGCCGGGGCCGACCGTGGGCAGGCCGGCGGGCGGCTGTTGCTGCTGCGGATACCCGTACGCGGGCTGCACGCC
>NZ_JBOHCV010000136.1:0-4894 GCF_050698815.1 Streptomyces sp. | reverse complement strand
AGGGTCTCGACGAGCTGGTCGCCCAACTGATCACCAGGCCACTGGGGTTGACCGACACCGGCTACAACCCGCCGGCCGCGAAGCTGGACCGGATCGCCGCGACCGAGTACATGCCGTGGACGGGCCGCACCATGGTGCGCGGTTCCGTGCACGACGAGAAGGCGTACTACCTGGGCGGGGTGGCGGGACACGCGGGCGTCTTCTCGACCGCCGCGGACCTGGCCGTCTTCGGTCAGATGGTGCTGAACGGCGGTACGTACGGCGGGCACCGGGTGCTCGGCGAGGACTGGGTCCGCGCAATGATCACCAACGAGAACCCGGAGCTGGGCCCCTCGGCGGCGCGCGGCCTCGGCTGGCAGCTGGATCAGCGCTTCTACATGGACGCGCTCACCTCGCCGGTCACCTTCGGCCACACCGGCTACACCGGCCCCTGCCTGGTGGGCGACCCGCTCAGCGGCAGCCTGTTCGTGCTGATGGCCAACCGGGTGCATCCGACCCGGAACTGGGGCGCCAAGAGCGACTACCGCCGAGCCCCGGCCCGGCATCTGGCGCGCGCCCTGCCGGTGCGGACGGGGGCCGGACGCGCCGCGTGGTTCTCCGGGCAGCGGGACGCGGCCACCTCCACCCTCCAGGTCCCGCTGGAGGCGCCCGTACGGGACGACGCCGCGCTGCGCTTCCGGCTGTGGTACGACACGGAGCGCACCGACACCTGCACTGTGGAGGCCACCACCGGCGCCCCCGGAGACGGCGCCACGTGGCTTCCCGTGCCGATGCGGCTGCGGGCCGACGGCCACCGCTGGAACAGCGACGGTGACTTCGCGGGCTTCTCCGGGCGCCAGTGGCTGCGCGCCGAGGCGGCGCTGCCGGACGGCGTGACCGCCGTGCGCTGGCGCTACGTCACCGACCCCGAGCAGCAAGGCAGGGGCGTCTACCTGGACGACATCCGGGTGCTGCGCGGGCGGCAGCCCGTCTTCATGAGCGTGCGGCCACGCGACAACGCCCGTATCCAGGCGACGGGTTGGAGCCTGTCGGAGAACTGAACGGACGTGCTGCTCGGTGCTGCCGGTGCCGCTCCTGCCGCAGGTGCTGCTCAGAAGAGGCTGAGCAGCGCTTCGGTCGGATCAGCGGGCTTGGTGTCGCGGCCGGGCCGGGCGAGCTCGAACCAGACGGTCTTCCCCCGGTGCGTGCGCCTGCTGCCCCACCCCGTGCTCAGCAGCCCGACCAACTGCAGCCCCCGGCCGCCCTCGTCGGTGACGTGGGCGCGGCGGCGGCGCGGCTGCACCAGGCCCGCGTCCCAGACCTCGCACACGAGCGTACGGTCCAGCAGCAGCCGTATCCGGATGTCGCCGGCACCGTGCCGCAGCGCGTTGGTGACCAGTTCGCTCACCAGCAGTTCGGCGGTGTCGGCGATCGGGTCCAGGTTCCAGTCCGCCAACTGGTCGCGGGTCAGCTCGCGGGCCCGGGCGACGGAGCGCGGCTCTGCCGCGAGGGTCCAGTCGCCGACGGACTCCGCCGGCAGCCCCTGCACCCGGGCCACCAGCAGCGCGATGTCGTCCTCGCCGTGGTGCACGTTGAGCGTGGTGAGTATCCGGTCGGCGACGTTCTCCAGCGATTCGGTGGCATCGGTGAGGGCATCGCGCAGCGCGTCCAGCCCTTCGTCGATGGGGTGTTCGCGTGACTCCACGAGCCCGTCCGTGTAGAGCGCGATCATCGCACCGTCGGGCAGCTCTGTCTCGATCTCCTCGAACGGTTCGCCGCCCACGCCCAGCGGCACGCCCTTGGGTACGTCCAGCAGCCGCGCCGGTTCGTCGGGTTCGACGAGAACGGGCGGCAGGTGGCCCGCGTTGGCGATCGTGCAGCGCCGGGAGACGGGGTCGTAGACGGCGAAGATGCAGGTCGCCAGGTAGACCTCCGCCAGGTCGTCGGTGCCGCCGCGCTGTGAGCGCGGGGTGTCCCCCAGGCCGCGGGCGATCTCGTCCAGCGCGCCCAGCACCTCGGCGGGCTCCATGTCGGTGGTCAGCGCCAAGGTCCGTACGGCCGTACGCAGTTCACCCATCGCCACGGCGGCGCGCAGGCCGCGGCCCATCACGTCGCCGACGACGACCGCCGTGCGGTGTCCGGGCAGTTCGATCACGTCGAACCAGTCGCCGCCCACCTCGGTGGCGTTGCCGGGCAGGTAGCGGCAGGCGATGTCGAGGCCGGCGGCCTCCGGGTCGCCGGGCGGCAGCAGACTGCGCTGAAGGATCAGCGCGCGCTCGTGTTCCCTGCGGTAGAGGCGGGCGTTGTCGATGCACACGGCGGCGCGGGAGGCCAGTTCGGCGGCGAGCGCCGCGTCGCGTTCCCCGAAGGGCTCGCTGCCCTTGACCCGGGAGAAGTGCACCAGTCCCAGCACCCGGTCGCGGGCGACCATCGGCACGGCCAGCGTGGACTGCACGACGGCGCCGAACTGCGCGGGCACGGTGCCGTCCTGGCCGGGAACGTGCTGGACGTGGCCGGTGCGCAGGGCGATGGCGGCGGGGGTGTGGACGGGGTAACAGTGGGTGGCGCCGACGGACACCGGGCTGGAGCATGCCCTGCCCTGCTGACCGTCCCTGGCCAGGGACGGCAGCGCCTCGGACACCGAGCTGGCGAAGCCGACGCGGCGCAGCTCGCCGCTGCCGTCGCCGGGTCCGACCGGACGCGGCTCGTCCCCGGCGAGGACTTCCTGGTAGAGGTCGACGGACGCGAGGTCGCAGAACTGCGGCACGCCGACGTCGAGCAGCTCGCGAGCGGTGGTCTCCAGGTCCAGCGAGTTCCCGATCCGGGCGCCTGCCGCGTTGAGCAGTGCGAGAGCCCGCCGTACGTCATCCGGCTTGCCCGCAGCCTCCATTGGGATGTCGCTCAACGCCGGCCCCTTCCCGTGACCAGTGTGGCACCGGTCTGAGCAGTGTGGCAGGCGCGAGGCAGCCGGAACACGCTCTTCCCGATCGCCGCACGTTTTTCTGTCGCTTACGACAAGAACCGTGCCGCCTCGCACCTCTGTGCTGGTGCCCCTGCCATCCGCAGGGGCACCTCTCTCCTAACCAGGCAGCGGCGGTTCGAATCTCTTTTTGCCAGGGCGCACGTCCGGAGCAGAGGTGCGGGCCGCTGACGGCCCCTACTCCCTCACGGGTGTGGCAGCGTCGGAACCGGTTCGGGCAGGGCGAGTTCGAACCAGACAGTCTTGCCCATCGGGCCGTGCCGGGTTCCCCAGCGGCGGGCTTCCCTGGCCACGAGCCGGATGCCGCGGCCACCCTCGTCCTCCGGCATCGCGCTGCGCTCGCGCGGCGGATCGGGCAGCGGATCGGAGACCTCCAGCAGCAGAGACGTGCCCCGCACCATCCGGACGCCGATGGGACCGTGCGCGTACCGCATCGAGTTGGTGACCAGCTCGCTCACCAGCAGCACGGTCGTGTCCTCGAGTGCTTCGAGCCCCCACTCGGCAAGGGTGCGCCGTACGACCTCGCGTGCCCGCCGCACGGCGTAGCTTTCGGCCGGGAACGTCCAGGATGCGGCGCTCCCTTCGGGCAGACCGCCCAGTTTGGCCATCAACAGGGCGACATCGTCCAGGGGTTGGGCGCCGGTCCGGCCCTCCAGGTCGGCGATGACGCCGTCGCAGGCCTCCTCCAGAGTGGCGGGTGTCTCGGGGTCGCCCCGGACGGGGCCGGAGGAGAGCGTCTCGCAGAGGCGGTCGATCCCCTCGGTGATGTCCTCACCCCGGGACTCGATGAGCCCGTCGGTGTAGAGGACGAGCACGGAGCCCTCGACGACGTCCAGTTCGTAGTTCTCGAAGGGCACTCCGCCGACGCCGAGCGGTGCGCCCGAGGGCAGGTCCAGGGTTCCGGCCAGCCAGCTGCCGTCGGAGGCCTCGGTGAGGAGTATCGGCGGTGGGTGCCCGGCCTTGGCCATGCTGCAGCGGCGGGTGGAGGGGTCGTAGACGGCGTAGACGCAGGTGGCGATGAGGGGGTCTTCGGTGGCCTGGGTGAAGTCGTCGGTGAGATCGTTGATCCGGCGGAGCAGTTCGTCGGGCGGCAGGTCGAGACCGGCGAGCGTACGTACGGCCGTGCGCAGCCGGCCCATCGTCACGGCGGCGTGCAGACCGTGCCCCATCACGTCCCCCACCACGAAGGCGACCCGGCCGCCCGCCAGCGGGATGACGTCGAACCAGTCGCCGCCCACCTCGTTGCCGCTGCTGCCCGGCACGTAGCGGGAAGCGACGAGCACGCCGGGCGGTTCGGGAATCTGCTGCGGCAGCAGACTGCGCTGGAGCATCAGGGCGCCGGCGCGTTCACGCGCGTAGAGCCGGGCGTTGTCGAGAGAGGTGCCGGCCCGGTCGGCCAGTTCCATGGCGAGGGCGATGTCGTCGCGGGCGAACTGCTCGCGGCCCTCGGCGCGGCTGACGACGAGCAGGCCGAGCACGACGCCGCGGGCGCGCAGCGGAACCGCCATCAGGGAGTGGATGTCGAGGTCGAGCGCGGCCTGCATCTTGGGGTCGCCGGGGTAGGTGGCGGCGAGCAGTTCGTGGGGCGAGGAGGCCAGGTGCGGTACGCCGCTGGCCAGCGTCCGGCCGAAGAAGGAATCGGCCAGGAAGGGGACGTCCTGGCCGACCCGGAGCATCCGGCTCACGGTCGGCCCCTCGTCCCGGGCGGCGACGCCGAGCTGGAAGAGCGGAGTGCCGGTGAGCAGTTCGATGTCGGGCAGATCGCCGCCGTGCGCGGCGGCGCCGATGAGCATCACGGCGGCGTAGTCGGCGAGGCGCGGAACGAGGGCGGAGGCGAGGGCCTGGGAGATGGCGGTGACGTCGAACCGGTCCACGAGTCCCACACCGACGTCGTCGAGGAGGGCCAGCCGCTCACGCGCCGCCTCGATCTTCTGC
>NZ_JBOHCV010000135.1:0-2247 GCF_050698815.1 Streptomyces sp. | reverse complement strand
CGGTCATCGCCGCCTGCGCGGGCGACTTTCCTTCGCTGAGGGCCTGGCCGCCCTTGGCCAGGCTGCCCATGAGGCCGCCGGGGCCGCCCTGGGAGGGGTCGGCGAGCTTGGTGACGCTCTCGCCCAGCTTGGTGCCGAGGCCGGTGACGGCCTTCTGCGCACGTGCCTGAAGGTAGGACTGCAGCTCTTCCTTGAGCCGGTCGGTGGCCGGGTTCTTCGCCACCTCGTCCTTGATCTTGCTCAGGGTGGAGTCAGCCATTGCCGCCTCCCCGGTTGCCCGCCTTCCGCGCGGTGCCCGCTGCGGACTTCGCCGCCGTCTTGCGGGCCCCGCCCGCCCCGTTGGGCCGACCGCCGGAGGCGGTCTTTCCGGCGGCGGTCTTTCCGGCGGCGGACTTGGCGGTCTTCGCGGTCTTGGTGGTCTTTCCGCCCGTGGCGGCCGGCTTGCGGCGCGGCTTGGGCCGGTCCTCACCGCGGCTCTCCCGCTCGTCGCGGTCATCACCGTCGTCCCGCTCGTCCCGCTCGTCCCGCTCATCACGGTCGTCCTGCTCGTCCTCGGCAGACCCCTTCGAGCCGCCTTCGGGGTCGTTGAGGCCGAGAGTGCGCTCGTGGAGGGAGTCGGCGAAGGAATTCGCGCGCTGGGTGACCGCGGAGGTCAGGGCGGACTTGGTGCCTTCCACCAGGTCCTTGCGCACCTGGTCGCTCAGGCCGCCGATCACCGGCGAATTGGCCAGCGTCTTCGCCAGCTGCGCCGGGTTCAGGTCGAGCTTCTTGCCGGCCAGGTACAGGCCCAGCCCGAGGGCCATCTTGGCCTTCTTGGTGCGCCCGAGGAGGTAGCCCCCCACCAGCGCCAGTCCTATCTTTCCGTTGTTCATCATCTCTGGGACACCTCTGTCTCCGCTTCTGTGCGGTCGGGATCGTCTCCCTGGTCACGAGCGTGCCTGCAGCTGGCGCTGGTACGCCTGCCGCCACTCCAGCTCGTCCAGCAGGTCATCCTCACGTCGGTCGAACTCCTCTTCCGTTATGCGGCCGTCGAGCAGTTCCTGCTCCATTTCCGCGAGTTGCTGACGCACCGGCTCCGGGTCGTAGTACTCCCGCTCCGCGGTGAGCACGACCTGGTCCAGCACCCATACCGCTCCTCGTACCGGAGCGAGCGGCAGGGTCAGGAGTTGGGTGATGAGGCCCATGCGCGGGCCCTCCGATCACAGGAGGCCGTACGAATCAGACGAATCAGACGAAGCTGTACGGCGGCAGCGGACCGTGGAGGCTGAGTGAGTACGCGTCGCCGCGCCGCTCGGCCTCCTGGTTCACGGCGTCGGAGAAGGCGGCCGCGTCATCGCGTCGCACCAGGAAGGAGACGTTCAGGAAGTGCGACTTGGTCGGCTCTCCCAACGAGTGCCGCCGGGCACCGTCCGCCAGCCGCGCCACCAGTTCCGCGCCTTCGCTGTTCTCGCGGCTCTGGACTTCCTGGGAGACCAGCTCACCCAGGCGCATCTTCTCCTCCTGGGCCGCCGGGTTCTCCCGGGTGACCTCACGGAGCCGGCGGACCTCTTCGGAATCGGCGACGATCTCGCGCAGCAGGTCCTCCTCCTCGCGGGATGCCTTGAGGTTGAACTCCAGGCAGCCCTCGAGCTCTGTCAGCCGCGCGGTGTACGCCTCCTCGTTCTCCTCCAGCACCGTGCGCACCGACTCGTCGCCGGGGCCCATCAGGCCGAAGCGCATCGGCAGTGCCGCGCCGTCGGCCATCAGCCGCTCCAGCACGCCTTGGTGGGCCGCCAGATCGCGGCGCTTGGCCCGCAGATCCTCTGGAGCGTCGCTGACCACCGCGCTCAGCGCCTTGGTCGTGACGGTACGCAGGTCTCCCGCCGGGTCTCCGACGCCGCTCAGCCCGTCCAGGCTCTTCGGGTGGCCGGCTGCGGTGATCGCATAGATGTAGGTGGGCATGTTCTACTCCTCCCGGCTGCGGCTGCTACGACGGCTGCTTGACGAGCTGGACGCCCTCTTGCGCGGCTCGCGCTCCTCTTCCCCGTCCCCGTCGCGGCCCTTCTGGAAGGACTCGCTGAACGCCTCGACGGCTCCCGTCAGCGCTCCCTTGGACTTGCCTTTGGCGCCGCTCTCCACGGTGTCGCCGACGATGTCGGTGAGCTGGGTCGGGGCCTTGCGGCCGGACTCGAGGTCCAGCCGGTTGCACGCCTCGGCGAAGCGCAGGTACGTGTCCACGCTGGCGACGACCACCCGGACGTCGATCTT
>NZ_JBOHCV010000134.1:0-16345 GCF_050698815.1 Streptomyces sp. | reverse complement strand
GTCCGGCGCTGCGGCGCTGCGCGGCACCGAGTGGCGGCGGCGGTCACTGCGCGCACCGGCGGAGCGGGCCGCCCTGCCCGTTGCCGACCTGCCGCCCGCCGACCTGGTCACCGTCTCCTACGTGCTGGGCGAACTCACAGAGGGGGACCGGCGTGCGGTCGTCGACGCGGCGGCCCGGGCGGGCAGCGCCGTGGTGCTGGCCGAGCCCGGCACGCCGGACGGCTACGCCCGGATCATCGCGGCCCGCGACCAGCTGATCAGCGCCGGGCTGCGGGTCCTCGCGCCCTGCCCGCACAGCGCTCGCTGCCCGATAGTGGCTGGTGCGGACTGGTGCCACTTCGCGGTCCGGGTAAACCGTTCCTCGCTGCACCGGCAGGTGAAGGGCGGCTCGCTGCCGTACGAGGACGAGAAGTTCAGCTATGTCGCCGCCGCACACCCCGGCCTCGCGGGCGGTCCCGCCCCGGCCCGTATCGTGCGCCGGCCGCAGACGCGCAAGGGCCAGGTGCTGCTGGACCTGTGCACCGCCGAGGACGGCCTGCGGCGCACGACCGTCACCAAGCGCCACGGCGCCGCCTACCGGCGGGCCCGCGACGCCCGCTGGGGCGACGCCTGGCCACCGGAGTCACCGGAGTCACCGGAGTCACCGGAGTCACCGGAGTGAGACACGGGTGCGCGCGGGGCGAATCCGCGCGCACCGTGCCCGCCGGGTCAGGCCGGACGCAGTTCGGCCGTCACGCACTTCACGCTGCCGCCCCCCTTCAGCAGCTCCGTCAGGTCGATGGGCAGCGGCTCGTAGCCGCGCTCCCGCAGCGGGTCGAAGAGGCCGACGGCGGCCTGCGGAAGCAGGACGTGGTGGCCGTCGCTGACCGAGTTCAGGCCGAAGGCCTCGGCGTCCGGCTCGGCGGCGATGAGGGCATCGGGGAAGAGCCGGGCGAGGACCGCCCGGCTGCCCGGGGAGAAGGCCGGCGGGTAGTACATGACCTCGTCGCCGCCCAGCACGCACAGTGCGGTGTCCAGGTGGTAGTAGCGAGGGTCGATCAGGTCGAGGCCGATCACCGGACGGCCGAAGAACTCCTGGACCTCGCCGTGCGAGAGCGGGCTGCTGCGGAAACCCCGCCCGGCCAGCAGCCAGGTGTCGGTCACCGCGAAGTCGCCCTCGCCCTCGTTGATGTGCTCCGGCTCGTGCACGTCCGCGAAGCCGTGCGCCCGGTACCAGGCGCGGTGGGCCGCCGCCTCGTCGGTGCGCTCCCGGTGGGCGAAGCGGGCACCGAGCACTCGGCCGTCGACGACGGTGGCGCCGTTGGCCGCGTAGACCATGTCGGGCAACCCGGGGAGCGGTTCCAGCTCCTCGACCGTGTGGCCCAGGGAGAGATAGCGGTCACGCAGTTCCTCCCACTGGGCGAGCGCGAGCGGGATGTCCACGGGTTTGCCGGGGTCCATCCACGGGTTGATGGAGTACGTGACGCGGAAGTGTGCCGGTGGGCACATCAGGTAGCGGCGGGGGGTGTAGCCGGGTCCGTACAACGAAGGCTCCTCACGGGGTCGACGCGCACTGTGTAGCGACCATGGTGCGCTGTGCGGAGCCTTCTCGCCGAGATCCGGACGGAAAGTTCTCGGGACAGCGCCAGGGATCACCGCCGGGGTGTGGCGTGCGGTGCCCGGGACCGCGCCGTTCGCCGCTCGGGCGTGTGCGCCAGCAGCCTCGGCGCGTCCGTCAGTACGCCGTCGCACCCCAGCCCCAGCACCCGGTCCCGGGCGGCCGTGGTGGTGACGGTGTGCGACCACACCCGCGGAACGCCCGAGTCGACGGCCCGCCGGATGTCGGCGGCGCGGGCGCGGTAGTCCACGCTGAGCATGTCGACCTCCTCGCGCCACCTCGCGGGCCGGTCCTCGCGCGCCTGCTTCACCGAACGCCACACCGAGGTCAGCAGACCCATCCGGTGGGCCCGCGCCGCCAGCGACAACCTGTTCGACTGGACGTACACCGCGTCCGTCAGGCCCCGTTCACGCACCAACCGGGCAAGCTTCTTCAGCCCGCCCCGGTCCTTGAGTTCGAGGTTCAGCACGATGCGTCCCCCGAAGCGGTCGAGTACGGCCCCGACCGTCGGCGGATGCTCCTGGTGCCAGCTGCCGGGCAGACCGGGGGAGGGCTGGAGCCGTACCCGCCGCCACTGGCTCCGCGTCAGCGCGCCGACCGGGCCCGACCCGTCCGTCGTACGGTCCAGGGCCGCGTCGTGCATCGCGACCAGCGTCCCGTCGCGCAGCGACCGCACATCGACGTCGAGTACCTGGGTGACGTTCCGCCGGTAGGTCGACAGCAGCCCGGCCATGCTGTTCTCCGGCACCTCCAGGGCACCGCCGCGGTGGGCCGCGTAGACCAGCCGCGGAAGCCCGCTGACGCGTGTGCGGCCGGCGGCGGCGTGGGGCGTGGCGGGGTAGGTCGGGGCGAGCGAGACGAGGGTAAGGAAGAGCAGGGAGACGACAGCGGCCCTGGTGGCCTCAACCGTGACCTTGACCATGGAGCCAAGCTATGGCGGCATTTCGGGGCATGCCGCTCAGGGGGCTCGTCGTGGGGCATTCGGGTGCACCCGGTGCCGCGCGCCGCCGTCGGTGCGGGAGGATGACGGCCAGTCAGCCGATCCGTGGATTCGCGCCTGAGGGTGCGCTGCGCTGCGTACCCTCGGAGGTCCACGGTTGTGGTCGCGGAGTGAGGCGGTAGATGGAAAGCGAGAGCAGGTTCGACCGGTGGCTGCGGCAGTTGGCGCGGACCGGCCCCAGGGCGAGGGGGAGGAGCGCCGGTGCCCTGGCCGACGCCGCCCGCGCCCGTACGGAACTCCTGCTGACCGCCGCCCGGGCCGGCTTCCCGCTCGCGCCCGCCGCCTATCCCTCGGGCTACGGCTGCTCCTGCGTCCGCATCGGCTGTCCCACGCCCGGACGCCACCCCGTCTCCTTCGCGTGGCACACCCAGGCCACCACCGACCCCGTACAGATCGCGGAATGGGCGCAGAGCCAGCCGCTGGCGAACTTCATCACCGCGACCGGCCGCGACCACGACGTGCTCGACGTACCGGCCGAGGCGGGCTGGGCCGCGCTGGAGCGGCTGGAGGCGGCGCAGGTGCCGCTCGGGCCGGTCGCCCTGTCCGGCGGCGACCGGATGCTCTTCTTCACCGCCACCCGCGGCACCCCCGACGACGAGGACGAGTGGTGGCCCTGCCAGCTGGACTGCCACCCCGAGACCATGGACGAGCACCCGGGGCTGCGCTGGCACTGCCGCGGCAGCTATGTGCCCGTACCGCCCGCCCGGCTGCCCGGGGCGGGTGCGCAGGCCGAGGTGCGCTGGGTACGGGCGCCGCAGGCGCAGGCCGGGGCCGGGTCGGTACCACCGGAAGCGCAGTCTGAGGGGCGGCCGGAGATACTGCCCGAACCGCTGACGCTGCTGGAGGCGCTCACCGACGCCTGTGCCGCCTACACGGGCGAGGAGACGGCACCCTGGCCGGTGCGCTGACGCGCTGACGGCGCGCCGCTCACTCTCGCCCTTGGCTGTTGCTCACTCGCCCTTGGCGGACGTGAGCCCGTCGATCCGGTTGAGGAAGCCGATCTCGTCGCCGGCGTTCTTCGCGGGCACCGTCACGGCCTGTTCGGAGACCCTGATGTAGGTCACCGACTGCTTGGGCGTGCCGGTCATCAGGGCCTTCACCAGCGGGTCCTTGACCTGCGGCTGATAGCCCTTGGCGACGGTCTGCTTGGTGTGGTGGTGCGAAGCGAAGAAGACCAGCGCCCCACCGCCCTGTGTGCGCAGCCCGAACGGCGCGTACTGGGGCGGCTCGGCAGCCTGGTCGGCGTACTCGGTCCGGGTACCCGGCCGCTTCTCCGCGTTCTTCCGCTCCGCGCGCCGCGCGCTCGTGTGCTTGCCGGGCGCGAAGTCGCCCGTACCCTCCTGGAGATAGCTCACGTACGCGTCGCTCAGCTTGTCCGGATCGATGGCGAGCTTGGAGCCGCCGCTCGTCGGCACGGCCTTCACATGGCCGTCCTTGCCGGTGACGAAGTCCGGTATCTCGCCCGGTTCGAGTACCGCCAGGTACGACGCCTTCCAGTCGGCCTTGGCGCTGTCGCGCTGGAAGACGAGCAGCCAGCGGCCGTTGGCCGTGCGGTTGCTCTTGGTGTCGGCGACGAAGAATTTCGGCCAGCCCGCCTGCTTGGGGATCAGGAAGCGCGCGTCGCTCAGTCTCAGCGGCTGGTACTTCGGGTTGCCCCCGGGCTGGACCTCCTTGCGCGAGGAGAGTCCGGCCTGGTCGATGGCGCCGAGGGCGCCGGTCTCGATGGTGGTGCTCAGCTTGGCGTCGTAGCTCTCGCTGGCCTTGTTGTTGGTGGCGGTGAAGTTCTTGAGGACCTTCTCCGCGTCCGGTTCCGACACCGCGGGGATCACGGCGTTCTCGCCGTGCACCGTCACGCACCCCGACAGCGTCGCCGTCAGCACCGCCGTGGCCGCCGAAGCCACCAGCAGCCGCGCCTGTCGCACCTTCATCCTCGTCACCCTCCCGGCCGCCTCGCAGTACCGCACCTTATCGCCCGGCCGCCGGACCCTCGTCCACCGCCTGCTCGGTTCACCGGCACCGCGGCCGAGGCCGGCGCCGGTATGACATCATGCGCGGCAATCGGGGTGGATCTCAGGGGGGCCTGGTGGCGACGCACCGCGGAAGGTTCGGCACGGCACTCGGCGAGCTGCGGGAGGCGCAGAAGACGGCGAAGGGGGTCTCGCTCTACTCCCGTTACGTCAACCGCCCGGCCGGGCGCGTGCTCGCCGCGGCGTCCCACCGGGCCGGGCTGACCCCGAACCAGGTCACCCTGATCAGCGGCGCCTGCAGCTTCGCCGGGATCATCGCGCTGGCTCTGCTGCCGCCCTCCTGGCCCCTGGCCCTCGCGGTGTACGCGGCGCTCGCCGTGGGCTTCGCCTTCGACTCCGCGGACGGGCAGCTGGCCCGGCTGCGCAAGGAGAGCAGCGCGGCGGGGGAGTGGCTGGACCACGTGGTGGACTGCGCCAAGATCACGGCGCTGCACGCCGCCGTGCTCGTCTCCTTCTACCGGTTCTTCGAACTGCCCTCTCCGGCCTGGCTGCTGCTGCCGCTCGCCTTTCAGCTCGCGGCGGTGCTCCTCTTCTTCGGCGGGCTGCTCACCGCGAAGCTGCTGCCCCGCCCGGGCGTCGCAGCCGCCGCGCCCGCACCCTCCCGGGTCCGTGCCGCGGCGCTGCTTCCCGTCGACTACGGCGTCTTCTGCGCCGTCTTCCTGCTGCTGGGCGGCGAAGCGGTCTTCCTCGCCGGCTACACGCTGTTCTTCGCGGCCCACGTGCTCTTCCTGTGCGCGTTCCTCGTCAAGTGGTTCCGGGAGCTGTCCGCGCGGTAGCGGGTGCCGGCGCGGACAGGGCGTCCAGGGCCCGGCGCAGCTGGGTGCTGGAGGTGTGCATCGTGTACGGGAAGTAGACGATCTCGACCCCGACCGTGCTGAACGCGGCCTCCAGCCGGTCGCCCTTCGGCGTGCCCCGCCAGTCGTCGCCCTTGAACAGCACGTCGAACCGGACCTGTTGCCAGGTGACCAGTTTGTCCGGAACGGTCTCCACGAACGCGGCGTCCACGTGGCGGATGCTGCGCACGATCTCCAGCCGCTCCACCAGCGGGACCACCGGCGCCCGGCCCTTGGCCAGTTCGGCCATCTCGTCGGAGACGACGCCGGCGACGAGATAGTCGCAGCGGCTGCGGGCGTGCCGCAGCAGATTGAGATGCCCGACGTGGAACAGGTCGTACGCGCCGGGCGCATAGCCCACCGTATGTGTCATCGGAAACCCCCCAGTCACCGGATTCGGTACGACGAATCCCCGAAAAGCCGCAGGAGTACCCCCGGCATGCCGTCGTAGGCGCCGATCAAATCACAACCCGGCGTCAGGAGGGATGGGTTGAGGGGATGAGTGGGGAAATGCCGTTAGAGTGCGAGTTGGGGAACCGAAAGGGGAAGTTGTGGGGGAGGGACCGCGTCATGCCGGAATACGGTGACGGGCGGCCGCGCAGACGGCTGCTGCTGATATCGACCAACTACGCGCCGGAGCAGGCCGGAATCGGCCCGTACGCGACGCAGATCGCCGAACACTGGGCCGCGCGCCCGGAGTACGACGTGCATGTGCTGGCCGGAATGCCGCACTATCCGTCCTGGCGCACCGACCCGGCCTACCGGGGGGTCTGGCGGGCCGAAGAGATACGCGCCGGCGTCCGGGTGCACCGGAGGCGGCACACCGTGCCGCCGCGGCAGACCGCCGTGCGCCGGGCACTGTACGAGGCGTCGATCCTGGCGCACGGACTCCTCGCGCCGCCCCGGATGCGCCGCCCGGACGCGGTCGTGGCCCAGCTGCCGAGCTTGGCGGGCGGCGTGCTGGCCGCGCGGCTCGCCAGGCGCCACCGGGTGCCGTTCATACCCGTCGTGCAGGACCTGATGGGAGCCGCCGCCGCGCAGAGCGGCATCCGCGGCGGTGACCGGGCGGCGACGGCGGCCGCCGCCGTCGAGCGGCAGGTGCTGCGGCAGGCCACCCTCGTCGGCGTCATCCACGAGAGCTTCACCGACCGCGTCGCGGCCATGGGCGTGGCGCCCGCCCGTATCCGGCTCGTTCCCAACTGGTCTCATGTGACGGGGCCTTCGGGCGATCGGGCCGCCACCCGGAAGCGGCTGGGCTGGCGCGAGGACAGCACCGTCGTGCTGCACTCGGGCAACATGGGCCTCAAGCAGGGCCTGGAGGTGCTGGTGGAGGCCGCGCGCCTGGCCCCGCAGGTGCGGGTGGTGCTGATGGGCGACGGCAACCAGCACGAGCGGCTGCGCGGGCTCGCCGCGGGGCTGCCCAACCTCGAGTTCCTGCCGCCCGCCGACGAGGCCGACTTCACCGACGTGCTGGCCGCGGCCGACGTGCTCGTCGTCACCCAGCGCGCCTCGGTCCAGGACATGAGCATTCCCTCCAAGCTCACCTCCTACTTCACGACCGGCCGGCCCGTCGTCGGCTCGGTCGCGGACGGCGGCGGCACCGCCGGCGAACTGCGCCGCTCGGGAGCCGCGGTGCTGGTGCCGCCCGAGGACCCGCGGGCACTGCTGGACGCGGTTGCCGCGCTGGCCGCCGACCCGGCCGCCGCCGACGGACTCGGCGCCCACGGGCCGCGCTACGTCGAGAGTCAGCTGAGCCGGGAAGCCGGGCTCGCCCGGATCAGCGCGCTGCTGGAGGAGGCGCTGGAACAAGGGACCACGCCTGCCCGGGTCACGCGTGCCCGGACCGCTCATCCTCCGGTCGTCACGGCACCGGTCACCCCTGCACCGGTCACCCCACAGGGCTAGGAGGTCTCGTGCACAGAAGTCAGGAGCCGCGCCACGTACGCCTCGACGGCCCGGCGCAGGCGTACCCGCCGGCATCGCAGCGGGACGAGCCGGATCAGCTGCGGGACCAGTTCCAGCAGCTGTTCCGCTACCGGGCACTGGTGCTGCTCGGGCTGTTGCTCGGGCTGCTCGGCGGTGCCTGGCTGGGGGTCGTCGGCAACGGGTCCTACGCCGCCGTCGGCGAGGTGACGCTGCGCCAGCCGACCGTCGACCCCTTCGCGGCCGGCGGCAAGCCCGCCGACGCGGGCATCAGCATCGAGTCGGAGCGGCAGGCGGCCATGGGCAGCGCGGTCACGAAGCTCGCCGCCGCCCGGCTCGGCGAGCGGGGGGAGGGCGAAGAGGGGGAGGGGGCCAACGGCGGTGCCCGCCTGCAGTCCGGGCTGGAGGTGACCAACCCGCCGGAGACGACGATCCTGCGCTTCACCTACACCGCCGACTCCGCGGACGGCAGCGCCGACCGTGCCAACGCCTTCGCCCGCGCCTTCCTCGACAACCGTGAGAAGGAGACCAAGGCGCAGGTCGAGAAGATGCTCGACCGCTACCGCGACCAGCGTCGGCCGCTGCTCGGCCAGCGCGGCCGGAGCGAGTCCGTCGACGCCCAGCTCGCGGTGCTCGACAGCAAGATCGCCGACCTGACCGCTCTGGACACCACCTCCGGAACCGTCGTGCGCAGCGCTCTTCCGCCGACCTCACCCGCGGGGCCCGGGCTGCCCATGCTGACCGGCCTCGGCGCCGCCGCCGGACTGCTGCTCGGCTTGCTCGCCGCCTGGGTGCGGCTCGTCTTCGACCCGGCCGCGCGCTCCGCCGGCGATGTCGTGCGCGCCCTGGGCGCGCCCGTACTGGGCACCCTGCCGCACCGCCGCCGGGCCGGGCCGCTGCTGGCCACCGGGAGGACCGCCGAGGAGTACCGCTCGATGGCCTTCCGGCTCGCTTGCGACCAGCGCCTCGTGGACCGGCCACGGTCGGTGCTCGTCGTCGCCCCGCGCGGCAGCGGGACCACCGCGGCGGCGGTCTCCGTCAATCTCGCCGCCTCCTTCGTCGAGATGGACCACGACGTGCTGCTCGTCGAGGCCGACCTGCGCACACCGTCCCTCACCGAGCGACTGCGCTCCGCCGAAGGGATCCGGCCGGGCTGGGCCCGCAGGCCCGCACGGGGCGACGGCGGCTGGCCCACCGGGCTGCAGATCCCCATCGACGCGGGTGAGTCGGGCGCCTTCGACCTGGTGCCGGGAGCGCGGGTGCGCAACGCCGCCCGGGCCCTCAGCTCCGCGCCCGCCGGGGAGTTGCTGGCCGCCGCCGACGAACCCGGCACGACCGTGGTGGTGTACGCGCCGGCGATGCTCTCCTACGCCGACGCCGTCGCCCTCGCCGACCGGGTCGGCGGCGTACTCGTCGTGTGCAGGCCGGGCGACGTGCACCGCGCCGACCTCGAACGCATCCGGGAGCTGGTCACGGGTACCGGCGGCACCGTACTCGGCGCGGTGCTGCACTCCCAGCGCGAGGGCGCGGACGGCGCCCATGTGCCGGATGCGGCAGGACCGCCGGCGTCGGGCCCGCCGGCAGGCACGACTGCCGAACGGGGCACCGACCTGCTCACCGGCCGGCCCACCGTGCTGGACGCCGACCCGGAACCGTCCGGCGGCCGGGTCCCCCGGAGGTGACCCCGGCCTCCCCGTACCGCGGACCGGGCACCCGCGCCGCCGTCCTGTGCTCCGTGGCCGACCAGGGTGTGGCCGCCTTCACCAACATCGCGGTGCTCATCGTCGCCGCCCGGCTCTCCAGTGCCCGCGACTTCGCCGTCTTCTCCCTCGTCTACATGGCCGGCACCGTGCTGCTGGGGCTGGCCGGAGGCTATGTCGGGCAGGCCTTGGTCCTGCTGCGCGGCGACGCCGCACGTGACGCCTGCCGCTCCGCCGTGGCCTTCACCGGCTACGCGTCCTGCGCCGTCGGCTGCACCGCCGCCGCCGTGCTGGCCCTGCTGCCCGGCGACACCTCGCGGGCGCTGGCGGTGCTCGGCCTGGTGCTGCCCGCCGTGCTCAGCCAGGACGGGCTGCGCTACTGCTTCTCGGCGCTGCGGCTGCCCCACCGTGCCCTGGCCGCCGACCTGCTGCGACTGGCGGTCACCCTTCCCGCGCTCGCACTCCAGCCCGAGGGCAGCGGAGCCGCCCGGCTGGTGGCGGTCTGGGGGCTCTCCGCGCTGCCCGCCCTCGCACTCGGCGGCTTCCTGCTCGCCCCCCGGCTGCGCGGTGCGCGCGGCGCACCGCGGCAGTTGCTGCGACGCGGCCATCTGGGCCGCCGCTTCGCGGTGGAGTTCGCCGTCGGCAACGGGTCCAGCCAGCTGGCCATCATCGGACTGGGGCTGCTGACCGGCCCGTTGACGGTGGGCGCCCTGCGCGGTGCCGCCGCCCTCTTCGGACCGGTCAACGTCCTCTGCAACGCGGCCACCGCCTTCGGCCCGCCGCTGCTCCAGCCCGTCAGCGGTGTCCGGCGCACCGTCCGCAGGACCGGGGCACTCGCCGCCCTGCTCCTCCTCGCGGTCGCCGCCTGGACGGTGCTGCTCACCGCCCTACCGGGCCACATCGGGCGTCAACTCCTCGGCGACACCTGGGCAGCCGCGTCCGCGCTGTTGCCCGCGACCGGCAGCCAGTACGCGGGGATCGCGCTCGCCACCAGCGCACTGCTCACCCTGCGCGTGCTCCGGCCCCGGTCCACCCTGCCCATCCAGGTGGTCTTCTCGCTCGCCGCGGTCACCTTCCTGGCCGGCGGCTTCATCCTGGGCGGCGCCCTCGGTGCGGCCTGGGGGCTGTGCCTGGGCTCGGCGCTCAAGGCGGTGGCCCTGTGGCTGCGCACCGCCTCCGTCAGCAACAGCAAGGAGAGAGGGGAATCCAGCCATGACCGACCGCGACCTGCGGGGCTTCTCGGGTGAGGGCTACGACAAGGGCCGCCCGCTGCTGGTGCAGGCGCTCTGGTTCGCCGTGCTCCATCTGGCCTTCCGCGCCTGGTGGTTCCCCGCCCGGCTGCGGCCCCCGCTGCTGCGTGCCTTCGGCGCCCGGATCGGCTCCCGGGTCCTCATCCGGCACGGCGTGCGCGTGCAGTGGCCCTGGAAGCTGACAGTCGGCGACGACGTGTGGATCGGCGAGGACGCCTGGCTGATCAACCTGGAACCCATCACCGTCGAATCCGACGTCTGCGTCTCCCAGGGCGCCCTGCTGTGTACGGGCAGCCATCAACGCCGCTCGCCCACCTTCGAGTTCGACAACGGACCGATCCGGCTTCGGTCCGGCTCCTGGGTCGCGGCCCGCGCGATCGTGCTGCGCGGCGTCACCGTCGGCGAGGGTGCGGTGGTCGGCGCGGGCGCGGTGGCGCACCGCGACGTGGCGGCGGATGACGTGCTCGCCGCGGGAGCGGGAGCGCGCGCCGCGGGCGGCGAGCGGTGAAGGTCGCCCACGTCGTCACCCTCGTCAGCGACGGCGGTGCCTACGGCGGCCCGGTGAGCGTGGCCACCGCGCAGCTCGGCGAACTCGCCGCCCGTGGGCACCGGACCGTACTGCTGTCGCTGTGGCGCGGCCGTGCCGCAGTGCCCCACAGCTGGGACGGCGTGCCGCTGCGCGCCCGCCGCGCCCGCGCTCTGGTGCCGGGCACCGGCTTCCTCGGCCTGCTCAACCCCCGCCTGCTGACCGACCTGTGGCACCACCTCGGCCGCGCCGACCTCGTCCATGTGCACGCGGGCCGCGATCTGGTCTCCCTCTCCGCGCTCGCCGTGGCCGCGCTGCGCCGCCGCCCCCTGGTCGTGCAGACCCACGGGATGGTGCAGCCGCGCGGCGGCGCCCTCGCGCGCCTCTTCGACCGGCTGTACGTGCCGCTGCTGCGCCGGGCCCGCGCCTGCCTGGTCCTGACCGAGGAGGAAGGGGCCGGTCTCGCCCGGGTGCTGGGCCCCGGAGGGCCGCCGCTGCACCGGGTGCGCAACGGAGTGGCGCGCCGGCCTGCTGCCGCTCGAAGCGAACAGCCCACGCCAGAGGTGCTCTTCCTCGCCCGGCTGCACCCGGTCAAGCGGCCCGAGGCGTTCGTCGAGGCGGCCGTGCTCGTCACCGCCGAACGGCCCGGCGTCACCTTCACGCTGCACGGCGCCGACGAGGGTTCGCTGGCCGGCGTCACCCGGCTCATCACCCGGCACGGGCTCACCTCCGCGGTGCGCTACGCCGGAGCGGTCGGCCATCCGGACGCCCTGCGCCGTCTCGCGGAAGCCGCCGTCTACGTGCTGCCCAGCCGCAGTGAGGTCTTCCCCGTCAGTCTCCTCGAGGCTCTGGCGGCCGGCACCCCGACCGTCTGCACGGAAGGGTGCGCCATCGCCGGTGAACTCGCCGCGCGCGGTGCCACGGTCGTCACCGACGGCACTCCGCGCGCGCTCGCCGACGCCGTGCTGGGCCTCCTCCAGGACCCCGGCCACGCCCGCGGCGTCGCGGCGGCGGGACTCCGCGCCGTGGACGAGCTGTACTCCGCCGCGGCCGTCGCCGACCGGCTGGAGAAGCTGTACGCGGAGCACCTGGACGCCGTGGAGCCGTGCGCGGAGGAGCTGAACCGCGGTGCCTGAGCGCGAGGACATCGAGGGCGTCAGCCTGACCGCCGCCTGCTGCTGGGGACTGCTGGCCGTGCTGCTGCTCCCCGCCGCCGTGCTGTACTCCACCGACACCCGGGTCGGTGTCGCGCTGGTACTCCAGTGCGTCGTCGTCGTGCACACCGGCGGCGCCCTGGCCTGGGTACTCGCCGGTCCCACGGTGCGGCTGATGGCCTTCGGATTCTGGCTGTTCGGCTACATCTGGCTCGGACTCGCACCTCTCGCGATGCTGGCCACCGACAGTTATCCGCTGGGCTTCGTCGTCGGCCAGGGCACCGCGGCCACGGCCTGCGCGATCGTGGAGACCGGCCTGCTCGCCTACTCGGCGGGCGCGGCGGCGGCCCGCTACCGCCGGGACCGTACCTCTGTCGTGCTCGAACCCCTGCTGGCGCGCCGCATCCCGCCCGGCCGCGCACTGCTGCTGGGCGTCGCCGCGCTGCTGATCGCCGCCGTGCTGATCCCCCAACTGGGCGGCATCGGGGCGTTCTTCACCAGCCGGCAGGCCGTCAACGAGACCGCGGCCGCCGCCAGCGGCGGGGACAGCGCGAGCCGCGCCCTCTCCCAGTGGGCCCTGTCGGTGCCCGCCTTCTGGGCGCTGCTGGCCCTGCTCCACGTCCGCCGGCGGCCCGGCGGCGACCGGTTGCTGCGCGGGCTGCGCTGGGCCCTGCTGCCCGCACTGCTCGCCCTCGCCGTCGTCGTCGACAACCCCGTCAGCCAGCCGCGCTTCTGGGCCGGCACCGTCCTGCTCACGCTGCTGTTCAGCCTGCCCGCGCTGCGCCGGCCGCACGGCTTCCGCATCGCCGCCGCGGCGATGGTCACCGCGGTGCTGGTGGTCTTCCCTTACGGCGACTACTTCCGCGCCGACGAGCGCGAGCCGGTGCGTCTGCTCTCCCTCGCCGAGCAGTTCACCACCAACGGCGACTACGACGCCTACCAGCAGCTGCAGACCGGCGTCAGTCTGCGGCAGCAGACCGGTTACGCGCCGGAGTCGGCGCTCGGGCCGCCGCTCTTCTTCGTGCCGCGCGCGACGTGGCCGGGCAAACCGGAGGACACCGGCAGCAGGCTGGCCCGGCATGCGGGCTACCGCTTCGAGAACCTGTCGGCGCCCCTGTGGGCCGAGACCTATCTGTGGGCCGGATTCCCCATGGTGGCCCTGGTGTTCGGGCTGTACGGGGCGCTGGTGCGCAGGATCGACGACGTGCGGCACCGGTTGCGCGAGCAGCACGGCAGCCTCGCCGTGCTGCTCGTACCGGCCCTCGCCTTCTTCCAGCTCATCCTGCTGCGCGGGTCCCTGATGGCGAGTATGGGACCGCTCGCCCTTTTGATCCTCATTCCACTGTGCGTGAGCGGTCGGGGTGGATATCGTGTGCGGAAGGGGTCCGGGGGGACGTCGGCGGTGCCGACGTCGGTTCCTTCTTGGGGAGTTGCCTATCGCTGGGGGGATCCATGCGAAGACTGAGAATCCTGGGCTGTCTGGTCGCGGCCTTTTCCATGGTGGGTGCCGTGACGGCGCTGGCGGTCGATCCGGCGGGTTCACCGGGCCGTGCGCAAGCGGCGGCGGAGGACACCACGCTGACCGCCGATCCGATGCCGACCTGGCAGACCGACGGCATCGTCTGGAGCGTCGCCCACGCGAACGGTGTGGTCTACGCGGGCGGCGTCTTCAGCAACGTACGCCCGCCCGGGGCCGCTCCCGGCGAACAGCAGGTCGCGCGGAAGAACTTCGCGGCCTTCGACGCCACCACCGGCGAACTGCTGCCCTGCGCCCCCGCCTTCACCGGCGGAACGGGCTCGGTGCGCGCCATGAAGCCGTCGCCGGACGGTGAAGTGCTCTACGTCGGCGGCTCCTTCGGCACCGTCACCACCGGCGGCGAGGAGACCGCGGTGAGCAACGCCGTCGCCTTCGACACCGCGGACTGCACGCTGCGCGACGACTTCCGGCCCGGCGTGGCCGCGACCGTGCGGGCTGTCGACGCCACCGCGGACGCGGTCTATCTCGGCGGTGACTTCCCCACCGTCGACGGCCAGCCCCGGCAGCGGATCGCAGCCCTCGGCCCGGCGGGCGCACTGCTGCCCTTCCGCGCCACCGTCGACAAGGCGGTACGGGCGGTCACCGCGGCCCCCGAGCACGGCAAGATCATCATCGGCGGCGACTTCAACACGGTGAACGGCGCGAGCGTGCACGCCCTGGTCTCCCTCGACCCCGCCAGCGGGAACACCAACCAGACCTTCCCCGGCTGGATCGAGCCGAGGTCGGTGGTGAAAGCGCTGAACCGGGACGACACCAACTTCTATCTCGGCGCCGAGGGCGACGGACACAAGGTCTTCGACGGCAGGATCGCCGCGTCGCTCACCACCGGCGCCCGCAAGTGGACGGACATCTGTTACGGCGCGACGCAGGCCGTGGTGCCCTACCGCGGTGCGCTCTACAGCGGCTCGCACGCGCACAACTGCGAGGACACACCCGGCGGCTTCCCCGACAACAACATCCGGCAGCATCTGCTGGCCAACTCGATCGCCGACAGCTCGATCCAGATCTGGTTCCCGCAGACCAACGGCGGCCTCGGGGAGCAGCTCGGGCCCCGCGCCATGGTCATGGCGGGCGACATCCTGTGGACGGGCGGCGAGTTCACCACCGTCCACAGCAAGCCGCAGCAGTCGCTGACCCGCTTCCCCGCCGCCCCCGACACCGGCGCCCCCCAGGTCCCCGTGCTCAGCGGCGAGAGCACCACGGCCGGCAAGGTCAGACTGAGCTGGAAGGCCTCCTGGGACCGTGACGACCCCGTCCTCACCTACCGGATCATCCGTGACGGCGAGTTCTACAAGTCCGTGGACGCCCAGTCGCGGTACTGGGACCGGCCGACCATGGGCATGACCGACACCGTTCCGTCCAACTCCACCCACCGGTATTCACTCGAAGTCACCGACGGAGACAACCTCTCGGGCCGCAACGGCCCCGTGAGCGTCACGGCGCGATAGCACGACAGGGGCACGCATGGCACGTACGGCCGTCACCCGCAGGACCCTGCTCACCTCGGGCGCCGCCGCCGTCGCGGCCCTAGGGGTGACGAGCTGTACGGCCGGCAGCGGCGGCGAGAGCGGCGAGGACGACGCGAAGGGAATCCGTTCCGGCGGCAGACCCGCGGGCAAGTCGGTCGTCGACGTGGTCGCCGACTTCGGGGCCCGGGGCGACGGGCGCAGCGACGACAGTGAGGCGTTCGAGAAGGCGTACCGGCACGCGGCCGCACGGGTGACGGGCGGCGTCGGGCGTACGGTCATCGCCGTACCGCCCGGCGCCTACCTGATCCGGCGCCCCCGCGCGCTGCTCGACGGCGGCGACCCGGACCGGCGGGCCAACGGGCTGCGCTTCATGGGCGCGGGCAAGCGGATCTCGGAGATCATCTTCCAGCCGGACAAGGACGGTGCCGCGGACGCCTTCCTCTGCCACAACGACAACATGTGGGCCAACCTCAAGTTCGAGCAGCTGCGCTTCCGTTCCGCCACCCCCGGCGCGTCCTTCTTCTCCTCCTACTCCGAAGGGCAGGCGCAGGACTACCGGTTCAGCGAATGCGAGTGGACCGGTGAGTGGACGTACGGGCTGGCGCTGGACGGCAGCAACACCAACTCCGAGATGCGCTGGGACGCCTGCCGGGTCGGCGGCGCCTACCGCAAGGCGTTCCTCTACTCGGGGCTCTCCAAGCGCTCACGGGACAAGAAACAGCAGGACCAGTTCCTGAACTACTGGTTCAGCGACATGAAGGTCGAGTACGAGTGGGGGAACTTCCTGGAATTCCTCTACGGCGGCTCCATCACCTGCCGCGGCGGCTCCTACATCGTCACCGGGCGCCGCCCCGGCCCGGCCGGCGACTACGGCCGGACCAGCACCTTCTTCCGCTTCCCGCGCGCCGAGCACGCCGACTCCGTGCAGCGCTTCCACGCCGAGGACATCCGCTTCGAGGTGCGCGACCCGGATGTGCGGATCATCGACTGCACCTGGGACGCGGGCACCGTGCACTTCAACGACTGTGACGACACCTCGAACGCCTTCAAGAGCTTCTCCGCGGGCATCTCCCCGCACCGCTACCGCACCGGCGCAAACGGCCCCATGATCCGCTACGACATGTGCAGTCTCGTCGGCCACCACCGGTACGAGACCGGCACCCGGAAACCCGGCGCCCCGCCCCTGGCCCGCTACGACATGTGCGCCTTCCGCAGCCACCCCCAGCGGGACTTCGCCGAGATCCGGGGGAGCGGGGCGGGCGACAAGGGGGCCGAGGTGCGCTTCACCGACTGCACCGGCCACTGACCGCCCGCCCCCCGGGCCCGCCC
>NZ_JBOHCV010000133.1:0-24301 GCF_050698815.1 Streptomyces sp. | reverse complement strand
CAGCAGCTCGCGGTGGTCGAGAAAGATCCGCGTCGCTGGGTCTGCCGCCGCTTCCCGGGCGTCGCCGGGCGGCGAGGTGTCGGACATCCTGGGCCTCCTGTCGCGTCGCATCCTGAGAGCGACGCGGGGGCCCGGAGTGTGACATCACCGACCGGGTCGGAACGTGCGACGTTGGCGTTACCACCCTGGGCGGAGTTCGAGGACTGGCACCCGCAGTGATCGTTCATCTATCATCGGCGATTAACGATTAAAGGAGAATGATGCTGGACCGTCCCTCTGCTGAGGCGTACGCGAGCTGGTTCGGGTGCTTGGCGGACCCGACACGGCTGCAGTTGCTTCACCTGCTGGCCACCGAACGCAAGCCCGTGACGATCGGAGAGCTGGTTGCTGCGCTGGGGCTGGGTCAGTCGACGGTCTCCGCCCATGTCCGCCGCCTGGCCGAACTGGAATTCGTGTTCGTCGAGAGGGTCGGCACCGCCAGCCTGGTGCGCGTGAACCCGGACTGTCTGGCCGAGTTCCCGACCGCCGCCGAAGTGGTCATGGGCCGCGCGCCGGTGCGCTCCGGAAACAGTGCGCAGGTGCTGGCGCCCTGGCAGGCGGGGGAGACAGAGTGAGCGAGCGGCTGTCGGCCGCACTGGCCGATTTCGCGGTCCTGCTGGCGGAACTGGCGGTTCTGCTGGTCGCGGTTTCGGCGCTCATGGCGTTGATCGCCCGCAAGATCGGGGTGTCCCGGCTCCAGGACTGGCTCGGCGGCGGCCGGCTGCGCGGAGCGGTGAAGGGGATCCTGCTCGGGTTCGTCACCCCGTTCTGTACCTATTCCGCGATCCCTGTGGTTGTCGGCATGGTCAACGCGCGGATTCAGACGGCGACGCTGGCCGCGTTCCTCATGTCGTCCCCCGTCCTTGACCCGGTCATCGTGGCCATCCTCATCCCGCTGTTCGGCTGGCAGGCCACCGTGGCCTATGTGGTGGTGACCTGCGTCGGCGTGCTGCTCGCCGCGCTGCTTGCCGATGTGACCCACCTGGAACGTGGTCTACGCCCCGCCCGGGCGCCCGTCGCGGTGACCACAGGCGGGAGCGGCCCAGCCGTCGATCCGGTGCCGGCCGCCGGCGCCTGCGCGTCCTCGTCCTACGACCCTTTCACCGACACCGCCCCATGGGCCGGGTGGCGTACGGAGGCCCGTCCCGCCCTGCGCTACGCGTTGGACCTCGCCCGTAGCCTGGCGATACCGATGATCGTCTCCGTGGCCATCGCCGCCGCCATCCTCGGACTGATACCGCAGGACCTCATCGCCCGGCTCGCCGGGCCGGGCAACCCTCTTGCCGTGCCCGTCGCGGCGGTCCTCGGCGCCCCCTTCTACGTCTCCACCGAAGCATTCCTGCCCATCGCCGCCGCCCTGCACGACAGCGGAATGGGCCTGGGAGCGGTCTTCGCCCTGGTCATCTCCGCAGCAGGCGTCAACGTTCCCGAACTCGGACTGCTGAGCCGGGTCATGGCACCGCGGCTGCTCGCCGCCTACACCCTCGCCATCATCGGCATCGCGATCGCCGCCGGATACCTCATCCCCCTCGTGTGACCAGGGTGCCCGGCGCACTGGTTGACCTTCACCTTGGGTGAGGCCACAGCATCGGTGGGGCCGGGCGACGCGCCCGGTATGAGGAGGAACGGGTATGGGGCTGCTGACCATCGGGGCGTTCGCCAGGGCGTCCCGGCTGTCGCCGAAGGCGCTGCGTCTCTACGACGAGCTCGGACTGCTGCCTCCCGCTCGCGTCGACCCGACGACCGGATATCGCTTCTACGCACCGGAGCAGCTGGAACAGGCCCGACTGGTGGCCTGGCTCCGCCGCCTCGGCATGCCGCTGGCCCGCATACGGCACGTCAGCGGACTGGAAGCGGCCATGGCGACACAGGAAATCCGTTCGTTCTGGGCTGAGGTCGAGGCCGACACCGCGGCCCGACGGGATCTCGCGACCTTCCTCATCGACCACCTGTCCCGGAAGGACCACGCCATGTCCCCGACCACCCAGCCCCTGGAAATCCGTTACGCCGCACACTCCGACACCGGCCTGGTCCGTGAGACCAATCAGGACGTCGCGTACGCCGGTTCCCGCGTGTTCGCCGTCGCCGACGGGTGCGGGGATGAAGGAACCCCGGCCAGCGCGGCCGCGGTGGAAGCGCTCAAGCGCCTCGAGACCGGCAGCATACCTTCGGGAGGTCTCCTCAACGTCCTCGAAGATGTCATAGAGCAGGCCGACCAAGCCGTCCGCGGCATCGCCGCTGCCGGCCAGGCACCGCACGACGTGGGCACCACGGGCACCACGCTCACCGCGATGCTCTGGACCGGATCACAGTTGGCGCTCGTCCACGTCGGTGACTCCCGCGCCTACCTCCTGCGCGACGGCGAGCTCCTTCAGATCACCCACGACCACACTCTGGTGCAGTCGATGATCGACGAGGGACGCATCACCCCCGAGGAGGCGGCTTCCCACCCGCAGCGGTCGATGCTGGCGCGGGCGCTGACCGGGGGAGGTGATGTCACCCCCGACCTGCGCCTCCACGACGCCCTGCCTGGAGACCGCTATCTCCTGTGCACCGACGGGCTGTCCACTGTCGTGCCGGCCGAGGAAGTGCACCGGGTGATCTCCACCGTCACCGACCCCGAGCACGCGGTGCGCGAACTCATCGGTCTGGCCAACCGCTCCGGCGGTCCGGACAACGTCAGCTGCGTGGTCGCCGACGTACGGGAGCTCCCACAGTGAAATGGGGCGGTCTGCCCCACGAAGCGCACCAGTACCGTTCCGCGGAACTCATTCGCGAGGCCGATGAAGACCGCCTCGCCCGCGCAGCACGAAGGAGCAAGCCGGCTCCCCCGACCTGTCTGCGCCTGCTGGTCCGGCGCCGCAGCTGAACGACCTCGGCGCGACAGTGGCCGACTGAGACGGGAATCGATACGGAGCACGACGAAGGCGCGGTGAGGCTGGGCTGAGGGTACGAGATTCGAACCCGTGCGCGCGGAATGAGCAAGGTCTTGCTCTTCCCTGCGGAGCATTCACGACCTGACCGCCGCCTGGCGGCCTCTCCACACACGGCAGACCATGAAGAGTGGATGAGAGTCCGGAGCCCGGGCACTGCCGGGCGGTGGAAGGGAGGCGGCTGATGCAGCACCGAACCGTCCATGACCTGATGACCAGGGCCGTCGTACGCGTACACCGCGATACCGGGCTGAAGGAAATCGCCGAGCTTCTCGCGAATTACGACATCACAGCCCTGCCGGTGGTCGACGACGATGAACACCCCGTCGGTGTCGTCTCCGAGGCGGACCTGCTCGGCAAGCAGGCTGGACTGCCAGACCCCACGGGCCTGCTGTCTGCTCACGAAGCCGGGCCCGGTAGCCACACGCCGAGCGAGGCCGGCGCCGCGTACGAACTCATGACGAGCCCTGCCATCGTGGCCCGGCCCGAGTGGAACGTGGTGGAAGCAGCCCGGGTGATGGCCGACCGCGCGGTCAAACGGCTGCCCGTCGTCGATGAAGCCGACCGTCTCATCGGCATACTCAGCCGCTCCGACCTCCTGTGCGTCTTCCTGCGCCGCGACGACGCCATTCACGAGGAGATCACCCGCGACGTCCTGGAAGGAACGCTGGGACTGGCGCCCGGACAGCTGACGGTCGACGTGACGGACGGCAGTGTGACGTTGCACGGTGAGGTCACTCCCAGTCACCTCGTTCCTGTTGTGGAACGGCTGTGCCAGAGCGTGGACGGCGTGGTCAAGGTACGCAGTCATCTGACCCGTCGCCCCGATGACAACAGGAGCACAGCGCTGCGGTGACCGGCCGCCGACGAAGGGAAAGGTCATGACGACAACGGCAAGTCCCCGGCTGATCGCCGCGCTGCCGGCCGCGGGACGTGATCGGATGATGCGGCTGTCGCAAGAGAGGTCCTTCCCCAGGGGAACACGCATCTTTGAGGAAGGGGACAGAGCCGACCGGTTCTGGATCATCCGAACCGGTTCGGTCACCCTCGACCTGCATGTTCCCGGGCGGCAGGGCGCCACAGTAGACACCCTCGGTCCCCATGACCTGCTCGGCTGGTCATGGCTGTTCCCGCCCCATATCTGGCACCTGGGGGCTTCCGCCTTTTCGCCGGTTACGGCCCTGGAGTTCGACGCGAACGCCGTGCGGGACCTGTGCGAAGAGGAACCCGAGTTCGGGCAAGCGCTCACCCGTTGTGTGGCGGAGATCATCGCCCGCCGATTGCACGCTGCCCGTACGCGGCTCCTGGACCTCTACGGACCGCAAGGCAGTGGTTCCTGGCTGTGAGGGGGCACGATCCGAATCCGCAGCCCCATCGTCAGCGTGGCCGCGCTGCGCCGGCGGGCGCCCTGCTCCGGGGGCGAACCGCGGGTCGCTGAGCAGATGACCGACCACCGCCTGCGCGCGGGGCCCGAAGTCGACCGCCATCAGTTTCACCAGCCGCTTGACGCCCCCAGCGTCGCGGCTGGAGCCGCCGAAGGTCTCGGCGGCCCGAGCTGACGCGGCTGCGCGAGGACGTCGACCCGACACGCGGTCTCTCCTCTGCTCTGTCCGGACGGTGTCTCAGCAGTACGACGACGCGGCCGCCGGGAATGTGACGCGACGCGCGGGCGACGACCTGGAGCCGCTGCCATGTGCGGCGCTTTCCGACCTCTTGTCATGCCTATCGATTCTCGATAGATTTCCATCGTTGGTCGATCGAAGGAGGGGCGATGGGAAAGCTGACTGTGCTTGCGCTGCGTGCCGTGCTCGTGGTGCTGGTCGCCGGCTCGGTGTTCGTACAGGCGGTGATGGTGCCGCTGCTGGCCACCGACTTGCGGGAGCTCGAAGCGGACCTCGCGTACCTGCGCACCCCGTTGCTCGTGATCACGTTCCTGGGTGTCGTGACGGTCCAGGTCGTCCTGGTCTGCGTGTGGCGGCTGGTGACGATGGTGCGACGCGGAACCGTCTTCTCCCACGCCGCCTTCCGGTACGTGCACGTCGTGATCGGCGCGGTCGTGGCGGCCGCCGGCCTGGTGTTCGCGCTCGCGGTCCTCCTCGCGCCGGGCGAGGCCGTCGCCCCGGGCGTCGTCCTCCTGATGGGCGGGGCCGTCGTGGCGGTGCTGGGGGTCGCGCTCATCGTGCTCGTAGTGCGGATGCTGCTCGCTCAGGCCGTCGCGCGCGACGTCGAGGCGACGCAGATGCAGGCCGAGCTGGAAGAGGTGATCTGATGCCGATCGCCGTCGACATCGACGTGATGCTGGCCAGGCGGAAGATGTCCGTGGGCGAGCTGGCGGACCGCGTGGGAATCACGCCCGCCAACCTGGCGGTGCTCAAGAACGGCCGTGCCAAGGCGGTGCGCTTCGCCACGCTCGCCGCGCTCTGCGAGGTGCTCGAGTGCCGGCCGGGAGACCTGCTGCGCTGGGAGCCCGAGGATGTCGCGGACAGCGAAGCGGCCCCCGGTGCCGCGCAGGGAGGTCACCGGTGACCGAGGTACGTGGCGTCACGACCAGTACCGACGTACTGGTGATCGGGGCGGGGCTGGCCGGTCTTCACACCGCCACGCTCCTCGCCCGGCAAGGCCACGACGTACTCCTGGTCGAACGGCGAGCCAGTCTTGCCTCCGCGATCCGCACCACGGGAATCTTCGTGCGGAAGACGCTCGACGACTTTCCGCTGCCCCCCGAGCACCTCGGGCCACCGATTCGGCGAGTGGTGCTCTACCCCCCTGCGATGCGCCGCCCGGTCAGCCTGATCAGCCCCCGCGACGAGTACCGGGTGGGCGACATGGCGCCGCTCTACGCGGCGGCGGCGGCCGTCGCGGCCGAAGCCGGCGTGCGGATGGCACTGGGCACGCGCTACGCCGGCCGACAGGGCAACACCTTCCACCTGGCCGGCCGCGACGGGCCGACCACGGTCCGGGCACGCTTCGTCGTCGGCGCCGACGGAGCCCGCTCGAGAGTCGCCCGTGACCTCGCCCTCGACCGCAACCGCCACCTGCTCGTCGGTGCCGAGGAGGTCTTCGAGGTGCCCGGGAACGACGAGCCGCCGACGTTCCACTGCGTGCTCGATCCCTCCCTCGCCCCCGGCTACCTGGCCTGGGTGGTCAACGACGGGCAGCACGCCCATGTCGGCGTCGCGGGTTACGCCGACCGCTTCCCTGAGGGTCTTCGCCGGGCCATGGAGCGGTTCGGTGCCTCTGCGCCAGGGCTGGCCGGCGTGGACCGTCCCGAGGCGGTGGAGCGGCGCGGGGGCCTGATTCCGGTCGGTGGCGTGCTGCGCCGGATCAGCTGCGCCGACGGGGTTCTTGTAGGGGACGCGGCGGGCGCGGTCTCACCACTCACCGCCGGCGGGCTGGATCCGTGCCTGCGGCTGTCGGAGCGCGCGGCCGAGGTCATCGACGACGCGCTGCGGGCCGGGAAACCGGACGCGTTGACCCACTACGACGGAGCCGCTCTGCGCGCTCGCTTCCGAGGACGGCTCACGCTGCGCAGGGCGTTGGCATACGTGCGGACGCCGGCTGCTGCTGCGGCGGCGTTCACACTGCTGCGCACGCCGTTCGGCCAGGCCGCGGCCGGCCGGGTCCTCTTCGGCGACAGATCCTTCCCCGGCCCCGCACGTGGGTGAACATCGGTGGTCGGCGTGGACCAGGGCCTCGTCTCTGTGGCCGGAAGGGGGTGCCCGCCGCGCAGGTTGACCTTCGGCTGCAGCAGCTCAGGGACTGAGCGCTGCGGGGGCGGAGAGCGCCCAGCGCAGCACCGCGGGCCTGGGTACGGCTGCGGCCAGCAGGGTGCCGTCCGGGGACAGGGCGAGCGCGGTCACCGGGCACCGACAAGGCACGTGCAGGACCGTAGGCGGGGTGGAGCCCTTGGGGCGCCACAAGGTGACGGCCATGCCCGCGCCGGACCCCGGCGGACCGGCGTGGGCGGCGACAAGGGTGCCGTCCGAGACGAACGCCAGCGCCTCGACTCCCCCTTCGCAGGACGGCTCCGTTCCCGCCCACAGCTCCCGGCCGTCCGCGCCGGCCTCCCACAGGCTCACGCGTCCGTTCTCGTCCCCGACGGCCAGCACGGACGCGTCCGCGGCGAAGGACAGCGCGAGCACGGCGCTGCCGCGGCTCGCCAACAGTGGAACCCGCGTACCCGAGCGGAGGTTCCACAGCCGTATGGTCCCGTCCGCGCCTCCCACGAGCAGCCCCCCGCCGTCCGGTGAGAAGGCCAGGGCGCGCAGGGGGCCGCCGTCGTGGGGGAGTCCGACCTCCTGGCGCCCGGTGGCCGCGTCCCGGACCGTCACGGCGCCGTCCTTGTCCGCGCCCGCGAGGAGCGACCCGTCCGGGGAAAAGGCCAGCGCGGACAGCGGCCGTTCGCCGGTCAGTCGGTGTCGCAATGTACGGGAGACCGGGTCCCAGAGGCCGACAGTCCCATCGTCGTACGCCGCCGCCATGAGCATGCCGTCGCGTCGGAAGGCGACCCCTTGGGCGGGACGGCCGCGGGTGTCGGCTAGCGGGAGCAGCGGCATGGGCTCGCCGGAGCCGAGGTCGGCGGCGCGGGCCCGCTCGGCGAGCGTGGCCGTCGGCAGGACGGGGGCAGGGGCCAACGCTGCGGCATCGGGCGCGTGTTCGGGGGGAGCGTGCGTACGGATGAGCGCCGCGGTCGCCGGTGCCTTGAGGTCCTCCCAGCGCAGCAGACCGCCCCGGCGGCCGTGGAACGGCTGCCGCCGTGCCCGGGAACGGCTCCCGGCGGCCGGGGCGCGGCGGCTCAAGATTCCTGCCCGACGGCCCAGCGCAGCGAGGTGCCGGAGTTGCCGAGGGCGAACTCCCCGATGTCGAAGCCTGGCCCGACCATCCGCCCGTCGTCGGCCACCCGCTCGTCGTGCCAGATGCAGTGGATGTGCGCCCCGGGGACGCGCTCCAGAAGCAGGTCGCGGCCCCGGTCGGCGACGAAGGGCACGATGACGTCGATGCGGACGGCCCGCGGGCCCACCCGGTCGGCCAGCGTCCGGCAGGCGGCCAGCGCCGTCCGCCCGGATGCCAGGGCCACGTCCAGCAGGGCGTAGCGGGCTCCGAGAGCGTCAGGGACCGAGCCGTAGACCACGACCGGATCCGCCTCGTGCTTGGTCCTGAACGGCGCCAGCACGCCCATCGGCCCTGGCCCGAAGGCATCGAGCCAGGGCTGCCACAGCATCAGGCCGCCGCGTAGGACGAAGAGCGGCACGGTGGGCACGGTGCCGTCCGTCGCGCCGGGCGGCGCCCAGCGGGCGAGCAGGATGCCCGCGATCGCGCGGACGTGTCGGAGTGCGTCGGCAGGGCGGGTGGGCGCCTCCAGGAGCGCGCCCTTGAGCCGGTCCGCCTCGGCCGAGGGGTGGACCCGCAACCGGGGGTGGGCCGCGCAGGCGTAGGAGTGCTCCTGCATCAGCGCGGTTCCTCTGCGGTTCCGGCCGGGGCCGGTCCCTGTGCGGGCGCGGCGCCGACGGGGGCGGCGCCCGGCCCGTCGCCGCCCGCGGACTCCAGCGCTGACAGCCGCCCGTTGAGTTTCTCCACGGCGGTCAGTAGCGCGCTGTTGCCGACCCGCAGATCGGCGATCTCCGCCACCAGACCGGCGTTGATCCGCTTCAACCAGGAGATCTGGCCGACCTCTTCGAGGTGGCGGCGATAGCGGGCGAGGGCGTCCACCGCTTCCAGGATGGCCCAGGATGGCGCGGTGTTCGGCATCGAGTCGACCCCCCAGTACGCGTTGTCCAGGTGGCGTCCGACGGTGTCCCGTGCCACCCGCCTGACCGCCTCGTCGCTCGGGTCGACGCCCAACGAGAGCAGGGCGATCAGGGCGCGTTCGGCGGGCAGGTGGGTCCAGCGCAGCCGCTCCGAGCGCATGACGACAGCGTTCAAGGGGGACTGCGCGCCCTCGCCCGGGACGTCGGCGCGGGCGACGCCGTCCCGGGGGGAGCCGCTGTAGTGCTCCAGCCAGGCGGCCAGCGCTCCGGTGCGGGCGCGGGCCAGCAACCACGCTCGGGAGGCGTGCAGCGACTCCAGCGGCCGGCCGGCGGCGATCAGGGCCGCGACGCCGTGGCTGGTGTGCGCGATGGTCGACACCGTGCCGCCGCGGATCCCCCAGGTGCCGTCGTCGTCGCCCTGCCGCTGCACCCAGCCGGCGCCCGCTTCCACGACGGAGCCGAACCGCAGGCGTGCGTCGTCGTCGACGGTCAGGGCGCGGATGGCATAGGAGGTCGCGGTGGTGTCGCTCTGGCCGTCGCGGACGGTGTTCCCCCATCCGCCGTCGGCGTTCTGCGCCGCCACGACCCAGTCGAGGCCCCCGAGCAGGACCGGGTGCTCGCTGGACACGCCCATCCTGGCCAGCGCGAGCAGCGACAGGCACGTGACCATCGTCAGGCTGAAGTGGTCGGCCAGCCGCGGCTTGGACAGCCGCCGTCAGCGCACACGGCGGAGAACAGGAAGTCACGCGCCGCGACCAACTGGGGGTCGCCCGGACTGACGCCCATGGCCACCAGCGAGCCGATCGCGCAGGCCGTGCCCGCCGCACTCGGTGGCCCGTCCTCCTGGAGGAACTGCCGCCAGCCGCTGTGCAAGGGGCCGCATGCGAAGGTCCTGCGCAGGTAGAGCGTGGTGCCCTCGAAGATCTCGCCAACCCGCGCGATCTCGGCCGAAAGATCGTCGAAGGCGTTGCCGTACTCCTCGGTCCTGGCCACGCCGCCCCCTCCTCCGGCTGGGGCCCGCTCCTGCCGGCAGGACGAGTATCGCTCATCGATGACGCGCTGTCAGCTGTCTTGAGGCGATCCCGCGCCGGGTTGGGTACGTTCGCCAAGCACCACGTTGTAAGGCAACAGCGGTCACCATTGCTCGACGAGCAGGAACGGGCGCTGATGATCTGGCGGCACCTGTTCGTCTCCGACCGCTGGGCTGGGAGCTGCCCGGCGGCCTGCATGACGCCGGCGGAGATCCGCGGCATACCGCGGCGCGTGAGCTCCGCGAGGAGGGTCAAGTCCCAGTTGCGAGGCGCCATGGCAACCCTCTTGAGAGCGCCGAGGGGATCCCCTTGCAGCGCACGAAAGCATCTCCCGCTCGTACAACCCTTGTGCCCTGTGGGGAGTCTCCTGATGGCCAACGGCTGCCCACATCCGATGACGATTCCCGGAGACGCAGCAGCTGTAGGCACCCCAACGACTGCGGATGCCGTCGCACATCCCCGCATGCAGAATGAGAGCCCCGCGTGCACAAGCGATTCCGTATCGCTCTATCGACGATTGCCGCCACCGCCCTCACAGGTGGCCTGATAGCAGTCGCAGCTCCGCCCGTCGCGGTCGCGGCCGCGGCCCTCTACGCCGACGACTTCAACGGCGACGGCTACCGGGATAACGCCATCGCGTGGAACACGACGGCCCGGGCCGGCGCGGTGAAGATCGTATTCGGCACGGCGACCGGTCCCGGAACCGAGACCCAGGTGATTCACCAGGGCAGCCCCGGCGTCCCCGGCGCCAATGAGGAGGACGACGCGTTCGGCCAGGTCCGTGCCGCTGCCGACTTCGACCAGGACGGCTACGGAGATCTCGCCGTATCCGTGCCCGACGAGGACGTCGACGGCCGGAACGACCAGGGTGCCGTGGTCGTCCTGTGGGGCAGTTCCTCAGGTCTCGCCGGCGGAACGACGATGCCGAACCAGACCCCCGGCCAGTTCAACTCTTTCGGCAAGGACCTCGCCACCGGCGACTTCAACGGCGACGGCACGCCCGACCTCGCCGCCATCAATGGCGGGAAGACGTTCGTCTATCGCGGTGCCATCACCAGGACCGGCGTCACCGGCTCGGTGACCGAGCATGATCAGGAGTCGACTTCGTTCAGCGCGGACACGCTCATCGCCGGCAAGGTCACGCCCGACTCGGCCACCGACTTGGTGATCACCGGAGTCGTCGCCGGCGTGGAGCACCCCACGACGGACGCCTGGTTCATCCGGGGAGGATCCACGCTCACGCCGGGTGAAGCGCTCCGCTTCGACGCGAGTCAGTGGAGCTCCCGACCGGACGGTGTGATCGCCGACTTCGATCAGGACGGCTACGGCGACATCGCCATCGGTAACCCTGCGGACAGCGGTTACCAGGGCGCGGTGGTCATCTGGCCCGGCGGAGCCACGGGCCCGGGCTCGACGTCCCAGCGTCTGACGCAGGCCACCGCTGATGTGGCCGGCACCCCTGAGGCCAGTGACTGGTTCGGTGACAGCATCTCGGCCGCCGATGTCACGGGCGACGGCTTTCCCGACCTGGCCGTCGGCGTACGGGGTGAGGCGATCGGCACAGTCGAATGGGCCGGCGGCATGCACCTGTTCAAGGGGGGAGCCGACGGTCTGGCCGGCACCGGATCGCAGTGGTTCTCCCGTGCCACGAGCGGCATTCCCGGCGCTGTGACCGCCGATGACAACTTCGGCGGCACCGTGCGTCTCCGCGACACCGATGGTGACGGTCACGCCGACCTCTTCGTCGGAGGCAACCTCAGCTCGCTCCGCCTGCCAGGCACCGACAGCGGCCTGACCACGACCGGGCTCACCCAACTCGACGACAACGAGAGCCCGCACGGCTTTCTCCAGTAGCCGGTAGCCTCGCGGCCTCGGCCCGCACGGTCGGGATGTGGACACGCGCTCCTGGCTCAATCACCGCTACGACGGGCTTGAGAGCCACCTCACGCCTGATCATGGGACATCTCCTGGCCGAGGCCGACTGAGACGGAAACCGAGACGGAGAACGACGAAGGCCCCGACCTTGATCAGGTCGGGGCCTTCGTGACAGCCCGGTGAGGCTGGGCGGGGGATACGAGATTCGAACTCGTGAGGGGTTGCCCCCAACACGCTTTCCAACTCTCCGCCCGCCGGTCACTGCCCGGGCCACAACCGATGTCCAGCACGGTCTAACTGACTGAACGTCGAGGAGGCCGGCTGCTGTTCGTATGAACGGCCGGCATCACCCGAGGCGGCTCGCAGCATGGAGGCAGCCTGGTCGGGGTGAGCCATCGGTAGAAAGTGGGATCTGCCTACTTGTCGCATAGGCAACTCGTGTCCAGACTGATCGACGATCAGGCCGTATTGGTATGCACCACCGTTCCCGGAGACAAAGTCTTCGATCGGAGAGTGACCACTCATGCGCCGTCGTTCCCTCCTCGCCGGACTGGCCGGAATCGGTGGCAGCCTCGCGCTGCCGTCGTTCGCGTTCGCGGAGCCGCAGTCGCGGCCGAACGGACCGTGGATCCAGCCCGGCCAGACCGTCCAGAAGGCCGCCCTCACCGCCAACATCGATCTCGGACCCAAGCTCGAGCAGATCGCGGACCGGTCCGGAGGCCGCATGGCCCTCGAGGTCGCGGGCACCTCGTCGAGTGGCTGGCCCATCCACCTGGCGCGCTTCGGCGAGCCGGGCGCCGGCAAGATGCCCGTCCTCATCCAGACCCAGATCCACGGCGGCGAGCCGCTGGGCACCGAAGCCGCGCTGCACCTCATGCAGACGCTCGCCGGAAGCTCGCACCCGGCGGTTCTGGAGATACTCGACCGGCTGGCCATCTGGTTCATCCCGCGTCTGAACATGGACGGAGCCGACTTCCGCACCGGGAACGGCTTCCTCGTCCAGCGCCGGCAGAACACCCAGGAGTGGACGCCGCAGGCGTGGGGCCTGGCTGCGGACACCCCCGCCCCCTGGTATCTGCCGCGCAGCCTGCAGCAGCCCGGCGCGGTCTCCGGCTACGACATCAACCGCGACTTCAACCCGGACCTCAACTTCCGCCTGCAGCCGGGCGACGAGGCGCTGCTGCCGAGCGAGTCCCGCATCCCCGGCTTCTTCGTCACCCCCGAGGCCCGCGTCTCCACTGCCGTCTACCAGCGGATGCACCCGGAGTTCTTCATCGACCACCACCATCGCGGCAGCAACGTGGAGTCGGAGGAGAACAACCAGCTCACCACCCTCCAGGTCATCGGCATCGTCACCGAGGGCACACCGGAGTACCCACTCGACCCGGCCGTGCGCGACCTCAGCTTCCAGGTCAATGTGCTGGTCTGGGACATGCTGCGCTCCCTGGGCAACTCGCCGTTCGGCGGCATCACCCGCTACCCGGACGTCGAATTCCCGGGCACCGCGCTCGGCTCGTACGCCCTCAACGGCTCCGGGATCATGCTCTACGAGACCCGGACCGTGGGCCAGAAGTCCATGGGCATGCTGATCCGCCAGTCGGTCGCCGGCCTCGGCGTCACCCTGGAGGCGCTGGCCTCCGGCACCGTCTCCGGCGTCGACCCGAACCGCTACTTGGACATCCCCCCGGCCGGTCCGCGGATCGGCAACCCCGAGCACCTGTAAGGCCGTCCGCGCACCTCACCCACTCCACGATCTGAAAGGAAACCGCCATGCGAAGACTCAGCACCACGCTGGCCGCCGTGCTGCTCGTGGCCGGGCTCAGCGGCCTGTCGCCGGCTGCCGCCGAGTCACCGCTCAACCCCGGCGGACCGTGCCTGCAGGAGAACCAGAACGTCAGCCGGAGCAGCGTCGCCGGCTACGCCGATGTCGTACAGGAACTCGCCCGCATCCAGCGAACCTCGCACGGCCTGGTGGAGGTCGACTCCGCCGGTACCTCCGGCGAGGGCCGGGACCTGCTGTACGCCACGGTGGGCGATGGGCCGAAGACCGTGTGGCTGCAGGGCCGGATCCACGGCAATGAGCTGCACAGCACCGAGGCTCTGCTGCAGATCCTCGGCCTGCTCGCCTCCGGCAACCCTGACGCGAAGCAGATCCGCGAGGAGATGACGGTCATCGTCATCCCGATGTACAACCCCGACGGTGCCGAGGCCAACATCCGGCAGAGCGTCACCCCCCACCGGGTCGACCTCAACCGCGACTTCGAGAACTTCGCCCAAGTGGAGACGGTCGCCTTCTGGAAGCTGTGGCGTGACCTTGCGCCGGAGCTCGTGCTCGACCTCCACCACATGGGCCAGTCGCCCGTGGTGCAGGGCACGAACGAGCTCAACCAGTTCCAGATCGGGGCCCGTTCGATCGACCCGTCGCGGATGACGGCGGAGCAATGGCTGACCAACCGGCAGATGGCCATGGTGAGCGTCGACGCGCTCGCCGAGTACGGGCCGGTCAACGTCGCCCACTATCCGCTGATCGACATCACCAACGCAGGGCTCAGCCGCATGCTCATGAGCGGCACCGCGCCGGCCGGTGAGGAGCCGGTGGCCGAGTCACCCACCAAGGGCGCCATCTTCTACGAGGTGCGCTCCGTCGGGCAGAAGAGCAACGGGCAACTGGAGAACCTCTTCCGGATCCCGACGATGGCTCTGCTGAACGCCATCGCCGACGGCTCGCTGTCGTCCTACGACGTCTCCGGGTACGACGACCTGCCCTTCGCCGAGCAGGGCACCTGCGGTCCGGACTTCTGACCGCCGGCCTTCTCCGACCGCCGGAACACTGAACCCGGTGCCGCACGGCCGGGGTGGATTCGCGACACCCGCGAGTCCGCCCCGGCCATCGTTGTGTGGCCGGGTCGAGGGCTGTGGGCGCGGTGGGGATGCACGGTCCCTCTGGGGGTGGCGTCGTCCATGACGCTTCAGGGTTACGGCGGTCGTGATCGTTCTCCTCCTTGGGGAGTGCCGAAAGAACGGCAGCCATGGCAGAAACACCGACCCGCCCTGCTGAACACCCGCGTCAGATAGCTGTTCCGCGTCTACGCGGCTTCTCGTTTGTGCCATTTACTTCTCCGTTCCCTGAGTCAGCCCACGGCTGTCTCGCTTGGGGCGCGGCCCAGGTGTTGTCGGTGCCGTGCGGCGCCGGTTGGTGCCCCACGGGTGGTCGTCGCCGACCGGGTAGCAGCCGTGGAAGTGGGGTCACCCCGTGGGTGCGGTGGCAGGTCGCCGGGACCCGGTCGGGCCGGCCCTGTTCGGCCCAGCAGGACCCGGCGGTGGTCCTGATGCCCTGCGGGCCGAACTCGGCGAAGGTGAAGGTGAGTCGATGCGGAATCTGGCCCATCGCACCACCCCGGCGAACATTCCCGGTCTCGCACGCAGCGTAGGCGTGGGGTGGATCGCGGGCGTTTCTTCGTTCTCGCCGAAGAAACGGACCATCAAGAATTTCGATGCCGTCATCGATGAACGCCCGTTGTCGGGGTGATCCAGGCCACATACCATCACCGGACTGTCGGAGCCAGCAGGGCGTATCGCGCCCCTTTTGCTGGTCCGGGTTCAGGTGGTGGAGCACGCGGCGCAACCTGGGCCGTTTCGCGACGCATTGGAGGTATTCCGTGCATACTCCGAGTCCGCGAAGAGGCGGCTGGGTGCTGCCGCTGTGCTGGATGTCCGTTGTGCTCGACGGGTTCGACCTCGTCGCGCTTGCCGTTGTTTTTCCGGTAATGCTGAGTGAGCAGGTGTGGGGACTCACGCCCGGATCGGCTTCGGCGATCGCTACGATCGGCCTGGTCGGCATGACGATCGGCGCGCTGATGATCGGAACGGTCGCCGAGACCATCGGGAGACGTAAAGCGCTGATCATTTCGGTCGCGTGTTTCTCCCTGTTCACGCTGTTGTCGGCGGCCGCCCCGTCGGCACCGGTGTTCACCATTCTGCGGTTTGCCGCCAGCCTGGGTCTGGGAGGCTGTCTGCCCGCCGCGGTCACGACGGTGGCCGAGTACAAGGCCCGCAAGGGGCAGAGCAGCAGTGCCACGACCACGGTGATGACGGGCTACAACGTCGGTGCCGTGCTGTGCGCCGTGTCCGGCATGGTGCTCATCCCACAGTTCGGCTGGCGCGTCATGTTCGTCGCCGGAGCGCTGCCGGCGTTCGTGCTGATCCCACTGATGCTGAGGAATCTGCCTGAGTCCGATGTCTTCCGAGCCGCCCGGGATGCCGCAGTCACCAGGGCGCAGGTCGGACGCGACGCTCTCGCGGGGCTCTTTCGTGACGGCTTCCTGCGGGCGACCGTGGCGTTCTGGGTGGCCACGTTCATGGGCTTGATGCTCATCTACGGGCTGAATACCTGGCTGCCGCAGATCATGCACGCGGCGGGGTACTCGATCGGCCACTCGCTCGGCTTCCTGCTCACCCTCAATCTGGGCGCCATTCTGGGCTATCTGCTGGGAGGCCGCCTGGCCGACCGCAAGGGCGTGCGCAAGGCCACCATCGGCTGGTTTGTCGGCGCGGCGACGTTTCTCGCCACCTTCGGCCTGCGGCTGCCGGAACCGGTTCTCTACGGGGTGCTTTTCCTTGCGGGCTTCTTTGTCTTCAGTTCGCAGGCGCTCGTGTACGCCTACACACAACGCGTCTATCCCGACCACGTGCGGGCAACAGGCGTTGCGTGGACGGCCGGAGTCGGTCGGCTGGGAGCGATATGCGGACCGCTGGTGGGCGGGGGCCTGCTCTCCGCCGGGATCGCGTATCCATGGGGATTCTATGTGTTCGCCCTGGTCGGTGGGCTCGGTGCTGTGGCCGCGTGGGTCGTCCCGGCGACGTCTCCAGCGGGCCGGAAAACATCGTCACCGGGCGATGTGGCGGAGGTGGCCGCTGCTGTCCCGGCGCGGACCGAAGACGGCCATTGAGAATTCCGATACGGCCATCGATTCCAGCCCGTTGCCGCGGCCGGTGGACGCATTTAGCGTCGATCGCACCCGCCGAGTGGAGGAAGAAGACCATGGGTAAGTTCGTCATTCAGCCGCACGTGAGGTTGCAGGAATGGGTGGCCGAGGAGCACGGTCACTTCACCGCAGAAGGCCTCGACTACGAGTTCATGCGGACGGGGTTCGCCGGAGCGTCACGCACCACCTCTGCGGTGCAGCCGGCCGACAGCGTTCCCGTCGAGGTGCGGAGCGGCGCGTTCGAGGACATGCAGCAGGGGCGCACCTGCGATGTGTCAGCCGCGTGCCACTGGGCGGTGAACGCCGCCGCCACGGAGGGAGCCGGGCGCATGTGGGGCAACGCCTACTCCGTGTCGCCGGCCGGCATCTTCGTCTCCGCCGACTCGCCGCACACGCGCCCGGAAGACCTGGCAGGTGTTCCGGTGGCGACGAGCTATCACTCCGGCAGCCACTACTCGGCCATCCAGGGGCTGGAGCCCTTCTTGGAGCGGGACGCGATCAAGGTGTCGTTCTCGGGCCTGCCCTACGACCGCGTACGGCTGCTCATGCGCGGCGAGGTGGCGGCGGCGAACGTGTTCGGGGCCCAGTACTACATGCTGGAGCAGCTGGGCTACCGCAAGCTCGTCGACACCACGTTCGTGATGGGCTTCCTGGTTCCCGGGACTGCCGATCTGGAGGACACCCGGAAGTACTTCCGGGCGCTGGAGAAGGCGCAGCGTGACATCGACCTGGAGCCGGAGCGCTACAAGAAGTACTGGCTGCGTGAGATGCCCGAGGATCTGGCCGAGGTCGTCGACGTCCGTCGCTTCGGGCCCGGCGAGCGCATCGTGTTCGAGCCCTACACCCGAGAGATGTTCGATGTCACCCAGCGCTGGATGAGGAGCTGGGACCTGCTGGATGTGGACGTCACGGCGGACAACGGCTTCGAGCAGGCGGTTCTCGCCTAGGGCGTGCTGGTGCGGTGGCGGGTCACCGCTGAGACGGTTCCAGTGCCCTGGGCGGCCGCTGGACGACCGGAGGAGGTTCGGTGGCACTGGATTTGTTCCGCTTGCTGGTCTTCGTCACCGTGGTGGACCGAAACGGGTACTCGGCGGCGGCTCGCCATCTCAATCTGGCCCAGCCGACCGTGTCACATCACGTCAGCGAACTCGAAAGGGCCCTGAACGCGACGCTGCTGCACTACGAGCAGCGGGCCGTGCACCTCACGGCGGCCGGTCACGAGGTGTACCGGGTCGCGTTGGGCATGTTGCGCGAGCAGGATCACCTCACCGAGTCGCTGAAGGACATCGAGCAGGGCCGTCGCGGACGGGTCCGGCTGGGATGCAGCATCGCCTTCGAGCAGAAGTACTTCATGGAAGGGGTGATCGCCCCGTTCTGCCGCTCGCATGAGGGCACCCTGCTGTCGTTGCGGTTCGGCCACAGCCGTCGTGAGGCCCAGGCAGTGGTCGACCGGGAACTCGATCTGGCCTACGTCATCTCCTGGCATCTGCCCAGCGAGGTGAACTTCGAGCCGCTGCACAAGGCCACCCTGACGTTCCTGGTCGCGCCCTGTCACCCACTGGCCGATGAGGAACTCGTCACCGTCGACCAGATCGGCGCAGCGGGCCTGATCACGGCGCCGCTCACCAGCGTCGAGTCCAGCTACTACCGTGCGGTCCTCCGGGAGTTCGGTCTGACCGGCGACCACTCGGTGCTGGAGATCGACGGCTTGCAGTCCAGAGTGCTCGCGGCGGAGGCCGAGCTCGGCGTGGTGGCGACGTTCATCCCCGACTACGGGCGCGATCGTTCCCCCGGTTCTCTCGTACCGCTGCCCGTCGAAGGGCCGGCCCCGACGGTGGAAGTCGGCCTGGTGCTCCGCCAGGGGGAACCACAGTCGAGCAGTACCGAGGCCCTCGCGGACTGGTTGCGCGGGTCGACGACGCGCTGACCGGCCGGACCGCACTCTCGCAGCAATCCCTACTGGAGTACCACGACATGGCCCACCGCCTTGCCCGGGCACCCTCTTCGTACCTGCGACAGCACGCACACCACCCTGTGGACTGGTTCCCGTGGGGTCGCGAGGCGTTCGAGGAGGCACAACGACGAAACGTGCCGGTGTTTCTCTCCGTCGGCTACAGCACCTGCCATTGGTGTCACGTGATGGCGAGGGAGTCCTTTGCCGACGAGCAGACGGCCGCCGTCCTCAACGAACACTTCGTCGCCGTCAAAGTGGACTCCGAGGAGCGGCCCGACGTCAACGCGACCTACATGCGAGCGGTACAGACGATGACCGGCCGCGGGGGGTGGCCGATGTCGGTTTTCCTCACGCCGGAGGGCAGCCCGTTCCTCGCCGGGTCGTACTGGCCCAAGGAACCGCGGAACGGTCTTCCCGCCTTCCGGCAGGTCCTGGAGACGGCGTCACACGCCTGGGAGCAGCGGCACGACGAGGTCACCGCCACGGCCGAGCAGATCTCCTCGTTCCTCTCCCGCCGGGCACCACGCCCCGCGGCAGGACGGGCCGTCGACATCTCAGCAGCCGACGACGCGGCGCGATCACTCGTCGGCGAAAGCTGGGACCGCCACCACGGCGGCTTCGGTACGGCACCGAAGTTTCCGCACGCCATGACGATCGAGTGGCTGGTGCACCGGCATGCGCGGACGGGAGACGAGGACGCGTTGCGGGCCGCTCTCCATGCCCTGCACGCGATGGCCCAGGGAGGCATCCACGACCAACTCGGCGGCGGATTCAGCCGCTACACCATCGATGAGGCGTGGTCGTGGCCGCACTTCGAGAAGATGCTGTACGACAACGGCCTGCTCCTGCCGGCCTACGCCACCGCTGCCGCCGCCACCGGCGACAGGGAACTGGAACGAGTGGCGCGGGATACAGCGCACTACCTGCTCACCGACCTCCAGGCCGAGCACGGCGGCTTCGTTTCCGCCACCGACGCGGACGCGGCCGGGATCGAAGGGGCGTTTTACACGTGGTCCTTCGACGACCTCGTCCAGGCTCTCCACGACGTCGGCGTGGACCCGCGGCCGTGGACGGCCTTCCTGGGTGCCGTTCCGGACGGCAACTGGAACGGAACGAACGTGCTGCGCCGAACCATGACAGCAGAGCGTATGGCCGAACGGCTCACCATGACGCGGGACGGTTGGGACCGTGAATGGAACCGGATCCGCAGCCACCTGCTGGCTCGGCGTGCGGAACGCGTACCCCCTCGCACCGAACGCCGCATCCTGACCGACTGGAACGCCCTCACCGTGCGTGGACTGGTGCGTGCCGGCCAGCTGCTGGACGAACCGGCCTGGACGGCGGCCGCCGCGGCCTGTGCGGACTTCCTCCACCAGGAGCTGGTCGACGGCGGGCACCTGCGCCACTCCTGGAGGGACGGCCGTGCGACCGTCGACGGCTTCCTTCTCGACCACGCCGCCCTGGCCCTGGCCGATCTGGAACTCTTCCAAGCCACCGGCGCACAGGTCTGGTTCGACCGCGGGACGGCCCTCGCCGAAGAAACGCACGAGCGGTTCCACGACGACCACCACGCAGGATGGCTTCAGAACCGCGCCGGTTCCGATCCCTTGCTCGGGGGGCAGCGCGAGGCCACCGACACCACCGACACCGCCGTCCCCGCCGGCTCATCCGTGATGGCCGAGGTCTGCCTGGTCCTGGCCGGGCTCACCGGCGCCGACAGGTGGCGGGCCCGCGCGGAGCGGGGCGTCCTGGTACAGCAGGAGCAGGCCCGCACGAGCCCCCTGGGCCACGGATGGCTGCTGCGCCAGCTGGAGGCGGTCGCCGCCGGTCCGCAGGAGGTCGCCATCCTCGGCCGGCCGGGCCCCGACCGCGACGCGCTGACCCGGACCGCGGCCGGACGACCACGGCCCGGCACCGTGATCGTCACCGCCACCGCGGACCCGGCCGGGACGGTTCCGTTCCTGGCCGGACGGGGTCTGGCCGATGGACACCCCATGGCGTACGTGTGCCGGCAGAGCAGTTGCGCACGTCCCGTGAGCACCGCCGCCGAGCTGGCCGTACAGCTGGATGCCTGAGAGCCCATGCTCCGGCAGCGGTTCGTGGTCGAGGGCTTCGCATGCGTCGCGGGCCCGCAGCGGCTGCCCGCACGGCAGTTGATGGGACCAGGGTTCGATCGGACTCCGGCTCCGGGCTACTTGGGGGTCACGAGGGTTAGCGCCTTGCCGCCGGGAGGAGCGAGCACCCCACCGCTCTTCGCATCGCCCGCGAACCACGCCCCGCTCTCCAGCTCCTTCGTCCACCGCCGCCACCGGAACGGAGCCCGCGCCTTCATCACCGGCGACCAGCCGTCCTCGCCGACACCGGTCTTCAGCACCGATGTCCGGCCGTCCTCACCGTCACCGAGCTTGATCTGCACGGTGATTCCTCCGCTCATCTTGACCCCTTGGGCTCTGCGCACCGCCGGGCAGTACTGCCAGGGGTGCTTTCCCAGCGCCATGTCGATCGAGCGCACGGTCTGCATCGCGATGGCGGACAACGCCAGGGGCCGCAGGCTGACGAACATCAGCAGCAGGAACACGGCCCGTACGGTCTCCAGGTCCCGGTCGTTGATCAGGATCACTGCCAGGGTCAGCAGCGCCCACACAACAGTCCACGTCACGAGCCGAATCAACCCGCGCCGCCAGGTGGCCAGATGGGCCGACTGGGTCCGGGGGTCGTCGATGGCACGGGAAACCGTGGAGGGCGGGACGCTCTCAAGCACGGGAGTTCCTCCTTCGTGCAGACACGGTGCGGGAGAGCGAGATCGGTCTCTGCCGCGTGACCGCTGATCGTAGAGCTTAGGCAACAGCATCTCGCCATGGGGGACATCACAGGCATGCGGGAAGTACATCGGCGGTCCGCGGGGCGAGGAGCTCGGCGGAGGCATCCTGGGGAACACGGCGGGCGGTATGACGGCGGGCGCCGCTGCCTCGGTCGCCGGTGACAGTCTCAACAACCTCCGCAGCGGGGACGAGTTCGACCCCTCGCAAGGACCTCGACGCAGCGGTCAACGGCGATCCCAACGCGGACAAGGACGACGACAAGCCCACGCGGCGGCCGTGGTCTCCCGGTGGGGCGCGGACAACCCCGGCCACTCGGCAGAGGTCGAGTCGGTCGTTGTGCCCGGTATGGGGCGGGGCGATCTGACGACCGTCGCCCCGGTGCGCCGGGAAGGAACGGTGCACCGGGGTGACGGGCCGGCTCGTCCGGGGTGGGCCCGGTTCAAGGAGCCGGTCTAGAAGAAGTGCTTACGCCCACCGACTGCGCGGCCGGTGGCGCCGAGGATCCACAGAATCGCGCCGACCACGATGAGGATGCCGCCGACCGTCGTCAGGAGGCTGATGCCGACCAGCATGCCGATGATGAGGAGGATGAGACCGAGAATGATCACGTGTGTTTTCCCGTCGTGAGGACCGTCAGCAGCGCGCGGCCCGTGTCTCGCGGGCGGGCCGCGCCCCACTCCCGCACGGTCTGCAAGAGGGAGCGGGTGGGGAGCCCCGGGGTGCGAGGGCCCCGGGTGGGTGTTGCTTGACGACCGTGTGCCCGGCATGGGGGATCGAATGCACGTGCAAGCTCTCGTTTGTTCCAAGTCGCCCCGCCGGACCAGTCACGGGCCTGACTGAGACCACGAGGTGACGGGCGGGCAGCCCGCGTCGTTCTTCGGGCGCTGCTTCCCGGGTCAAATTCCTACTCGTGAATTCCGTGGCGGAGCGAAGCCCGAGTCACTCCAGCATGACGTGGGGTGCCTTATGCGCCGGGTTGGCGAGGGCTGAGACCACGAACGACGTAGGGCCCCAACGCCGGAGCGGTGGGGCCCTACGTTCAGCCCGGTGAGGCTGGGCGGAGGATACGAGATTCGAACTCGTGAGGGGTTGCCCCCAACACGCTTTCCAAGCGTGCGCCCTAGGCCACTAGGCGAATCCTCCGCCGAGAACACTACAAGACGCCGGGGCGTGCTCGCGAACCCGGTCGCCGGTCAGGGCGCCGGGTGGGCTTGGGACGGGCATCGGGTAAGGTGGGCGCAGCCCCTCACGTGGCGCTATCTCTCTGAACTCCCCCAGGGCCGGAAGGCAGCAAGGGTAGGAGGGCTCTGGTGGGTGCGTGGGGGGCGTTGACGTTCCCGGGGAGGGTCGGGGTGTGCCCCGGACCGCCGGCGGCCCCGTCGTTTCGGCCTCGTGTGCGAGCGGACCCGGGCGTCGGGTGAGAGCGGCGTGACTTGTCGGCGCGCACCGATATCGTCGGGGGCGTGTCGTCCCTCGCCCTGTACCGCCGGTATCGCCCCGAGACCTTCGCCGAGGTCATCGGGCAAGAGCACGTGACCGATCCGTTGCAGCAGGCGCTGCGCAACAACCGCGTCAATCACGCGTATCTCTTCAGCGGCCCCCGCGGCTGCGGCAAGACGACCAGTGCGCGCATCCTCGCCCGCTGTCTCAACTGCGAGCAGGGGCCCACGCCCACCCCCTGTGGCGTGTGCCAGTCGTGCGGTGACCTGGCGCGCAACGGGCCGGGTTCGATCGACGTGATCGAGATCGACGCGGCGTCGCACGGTGGCGTGGACGACGCCCGTGAGCTGCGCGAGAAGGCGTTCTTCGGGCCGGCCTCGAGCCGTTACAAGATCTATATCGTCGACGAGGCCCACATGGTCACCACGGCCGGGTTCAACGCCCTGCTGAAGGTGGTCGAAGAGCCGCCGGAGCACCTCAAGTTCATCTTCGCGACGACCGAGCCGGAGAAGGTCATCGGCACGATCCGGTCGCGTACGCATCACTATCCGTTCCGGCTGGTGCCGCCGGGCACGCTCCGCGACTATCTGGCCGAGGTGTGTGACCGGGAGGCGATCCCGGTCGACGAGACGGTGCTGCCGCTGGCCGTGCGCGCGGGGGCCGGGTCCGTACGGGACTCGATGTCGGTCATGGACCAGTTGCTGGCCGGCGCGGGCGATGACGGTGTGACGTACGCCATGGCCACGTCCCTGCTCGGTTATACGGACAGCGCGCTGCTGGACGACGTGGTGGACGCCTTCTCCGTGGGGGACGGCGCGCGGACGTTCGAGATCGTGGACCGGGTCGTCGAGGGCGGTCACGACCCGCGGCGTTTCGTGACGGACCTGCTGGAGCGGCTGCGTGACCTGGTGATCCTGGCGGCGGTCCCGGACGCGCTGGACAAGGGCCTGATCGACGCCCCGGGCGACGTGATCGAGCGGATGCGCGGCCAGGCCGGCGCCTTCGGAGCGGCCGAGCTGAGCCGCGCGGCGGATCTGGTCAACGCGGGTCTGACGGAGATGCGCGGGGCGACGTCGCCGCGGCTGCAGCTGGAGTTGATCTGTGCGCGGGTGCTCCTGCCCGCGGCGTACGGGGACGAGGGTTCGATGCGGGCCCGCCTCGACCGGCTGGAGCGGGGGGCGGCGTCCGCCTTCGCCGGTACGGGCATGGGGACGGGTCCGAGTACGGGTACGGCCACCCTTGCGGGAGCGGAGGCGTCGGCGGCCACGGCCGCCGCCCCGGTGGCCGCTCCGGCTCCGGCCGCCGCGGCTCCGGCTCAGGCCCCCGTCGCCGCTCACTCCGAGGCTCCGGAGCGGGACGGCGGCGACCCCGGCCGGCCAGGTGCCTGGCCCTCCGGCACCGGCTCCGGCACGGGCCCCGGTACAGCGTCGCCTCCGCAGGCCGCAGGGCGCCCCGAGGAGCCCGCGGAGCAGCCC
>NZ_JBOHCV010000132.1:0-2861 GCF_050698815.1 Streptomyces sp. | reverse complement strand
GCAGCGCGCGTTCGGCACCTCCGGCAAGTGCCTGCAGGTCGGATTCGCCACCGACGCCGGGGTACGCGCGGCGCGGCTCGCCGCCGCCGGTGCCTCGGCCGACCCCTCGGTACTGGACCAGTGGTTCGACGTGGTCGGCGGCTCCGGCAGTTCCGGCCCGCAGGCGCCCGATCCCGGCCCGGCGGTCCCGCACGGGCTGGCCGTCAAGCTGCACCCGTGCTGCTACGCGATGCAGCGGCCCGTCAGTGCGGCACGGACACTGCTGCGGGAAGGGCTCGACCCCGAGGCCATCGTCCGGATCGTCATCACCACACCCGAGGCGGGAATGCAGCCGCTGATCCACCACGATCCACGCACCGGACTCGAGGCGAAGTTCAGCATGGAGTACGCGGTGGCGACCGCGCTCCTCGACGGATTCCCCGGCCTGGCCGACTTCACCGACAGCGCCGCCACCCGTCCCGGGGTGAGGCGCCTGCTTGAGCGTACGGAGGTGCGTGTCACCCCCGGGGGCGGGGAGGACCTCATGGCGGGCGAGACGCGGATCCTCCTGGAACTGTCCGACGGCACCCGGGCCGAGACCGCGCTCGACCTGCCGCAGGGCCACCCGAGGCGTCCGGCCACCGACGCCGAACTCGCGGCCAAGGTCACCTCCTGTGTCGGAAAGGACCGCGTCGAGGAGGTCATGGCCCTGTCCTGGGAGAGAGCCCCGCGCCTGCTCCGAAGGGTTCTCGGCCCGGGCTGAGTCCGCCTCCGGGCCGGACACGGCCAGGGGCGACCGGAGGTGGGCACGGCGCCCGTCGGATGCGCCCCCGTCCTCGTACGCCCGCTGCTACGTTCGCTGCGAACCGGCAGGGCAGCGGCGGGAGGTGGGCGGGGTGGTGAGCGACGCGGGCGGACAGCGGGCCGCACGGGCCTACATCGGATCGTTCACCTCGGCGGGCGGCCGTGGCATCATCACCGCCTCCGTCGACCCGGCAAGCGGCGCCCTGACCGAACTGCACCACACGGGAAGCTCCCTCGCCGACCCCTCCTATCTCACCCTCGCCGGGCATCTCTACGCGGTCAGCGAGCGGGAGACCGGCGCCGTCGCCGCCCTCTCGCTCGCCGACCGGGACCGGCCGGCGCTGCTCGGCGAGCCCACCCCTGTACGCGGCAGGGCGCCGACTCATCTCACGCTCGCCGGCGGGCACGTCGTCACCGCGAACTACGCGTCCGGAAGCATCAGCGCTCTGCCCGTGCGTGCCGACGGCACACTCGGCAGCCCGGCGGCCGTGCACCGGCACACCGGACACGGCCCGCACGCGGACCGGCAGGAAGGGCCGCACGCGCACGCGGTGGTGCCCGACCCGTCCGGCCGGTGGCTGCTCGCGGTGGATCTGGGCACCGACTCGGTCTGGATCTACGGCCTGGGTGGTGCAGACCCCGCGAGCCGGCCGTCGCCGCACGCACAAGCCGCTCTGCGGTCAGGCAGCGGGCCGCGTCACCTCGCCTTTCATCCGCGCGGGGACCTCGCCTACGTCATCAACGAGCTGGACTCGACCGTCACGGCGTGCCGTTGGGACGCAGACGCGGGTGCACTGGAACCGCTGGGGGAGACCTCCGTCGTACCGGCCGGGGCGGCGGAGGGGCCGAACTACCCGTCCGAGCTGGTCATCTCACCGGGCGGCCGGTTCGCCTGGGCCGCCAACCGCGGCCACGACACCATCGCGGTGTTCGTCCTGAGCGACACCGGCGACGCCATGGAGCTGACCGCCACCGTTTCGTGCGGCGGCCACTGGCCACGGGACCTCGCCCTGCACCCCTCCGGCCCGTGGCTCTACGCCGCCAACGAGCGCTCCGGCGACATCACCTGGTTCGACATCGACCCCGCCTCAGGCACCCCGCACCGTGCGGGACGCCTCGGCGCTCCGGCCGCGAGCTGCGTCATCTTCGGCTGAGCGGTCCGGCCGGCGAGTTCGGCCGGCCGGGTTCGGCTTCAGCGCGGGCCGCCGTACTTCAGCGGGCGGCCAAACCCTGCGGTGACTGCTGCTGGCCGATCCCGAGCTTGGCCGCGTACGTGGAAGCCACCAGCTTGCCCACGGCCGGGTAGGCGCCGAGCGGCTCGGCGACCGAGCAGCCCGCCTCCTCCGCAGCCGCGTCCAGCAGCCCTTCCGAGACCTCCGGTCCGATGAGGCACGGCGCCACAGCGAGCTGGGTGGAGCCCGAGCCGCGCAGCTGCTCGGCGGTACGGGCCACCGCGCCCACCTCGTCCAGCCCCGCGGCGAGCACCGGAACGGCGAGCCGGGCGGCGAGCAGCATGCCGGTGATACCGGCTGCCTGGACCGCGTCCTCGCCGCCGACCGTGGCGAGCACGATGCCGTCCGCGGCGGTGGCGACCGTGAAGAGCCGGGCGCGGTCGGCGCGGGCGAGGCCCGCCTCGGAGAGCTTGACGTGCACGCCCTCGGCGAGCAGCGGGTGCGGGCCCAGTACGTCGGTGATTTCGGCGCCGGTGCCGCTGGAGAGCACCGCCTGCCGCATCCGCCGCATCAGCGCCGGGTCCGGTCCTGCCAGCAGCGGGATGACCACGGCGACCAGTGGCTCTTCGGACGCCTGCTGACCGGCGCCGGCCGCGTCGGCGCCGAGGCCCACCTCGAGCAGCTGGCGAGCGACGTCGAAGACCGGGTCCAGGCAGTCGTCAGCAGCGGCGTGGACGAATCGGAGGTCCGAGCCCTCGTGGGCGCCGCCGTGAAGCTCGGGAGGGCCGGTGCCTAGGAAGGGGCCGAACGGGACGCAGCACGTGCGCCGCGCCGCGGCGTCGGGAGCGCCAGCGAGCAGCCGCAAGCCGAGCGGCAAGCCCGGAAGCGCCGCAGGCGCCCCAGCGG
>NZ_JBOHCV010000131.1:0-3262 GCF_050698815.1 Streptomyces sp. | reverse complement strand
ACATCACCCCCGCGGCGCCGCACAATATCGCCAACGCGCTCGCCGCCGCCGCCCTCGCCCGTGCCTACGGCGTACCGCCGGCGGCCGTACGGGACGGGCTGCGCGCCTTCCGGCCCGACGCCCACCGTATCGAACACGTCGCGGACGTCGGCGGCGTCTCCTACATCGACGACTCCAAGGCGACCAACACCCATGCCGCGGCGGCGTCCCTGGCGGCCTACGACTCCATCGTGTGGATGGCGGGCGGTCTGGCGAAGGGCGCCACCTTCGACGAGCTCGTACGGACGTCCGCACCGCGGCTGCGGGCCGTCGTCCTGATCGGCGCCGACCGGCGGCTCATCCACGAAGCGCTCACGCGACACGCCCCGGATGTCCCGGTGCTGGACGTGGCACGGACCGACACTGGTGCGATGGCAGCGGCAGTCCATGAAGCCGCCCGGGCCGCTCGCCGCGGGGATACGGTGCTGATGGCCCCGGCCTGTGCCTCGATGGACATGTTCGTGAACTACCACGCGCGCGGTGACGCCTTCGCCGCCGCGGTGCGCGCACTGGCCGCCGCCGGTACGGACAGCACTGAATAACCCGCCGGTCTCCGCGGACCGCGCCGCGGGGAACAGACGGAGGGGATGCGACAGATGACGCCCGACCGCGATGCCGCACCCACCGGTTCCCGGGTGCCGCCCCGCCGTCCCGCGGCCCCGGAGGACCGGGCGGCGCAGCGAGCGCGAGCGGCGAAGGCGCATGGCGGCAAGGGCACTTCCGCCCCCGCACCACCGGGCTCGCGAGGACCCCGGCGCACGGCGCGGGGACCGGCGAAGGGCAACGGGGCGGGCCGCCGCCACAACTCCGCGTCGGCGCTCTTCGGCAAGGCCAGGCGCGCCTGGGACCGTCCGCTCACGGCGTACTACCTCGTCCTGGGCGGCAGCCTCCTGCTCACCGTGCTCGGCCTCGTCATGGTCTTCTCCGCGTCGCAGATCGAGGCGCTGCAGTCCGGGCTGCCCTCCACGTACTTCTTCCGCAAGCAGCTGACCGCAGCCGTCCTGGGCGGCGGCCTGCTGCTTGCCGCCTCCCGGATGCCGCTCAGGCTGCACCGGGCGCTGGCGTACCCGCTGCTGGCCGCCTCCGTGGTGCTGATGTGCATGGTCCAGGTGCCCGGGATAGGGCACGCGGTGAACGGGAACCAGAACTGGATCTATCTGGGCGGCCCGTTCCAGTTGCAGCCCAGCGAGTTCGGCAAGCTCGCACTCGTGCTGTGGGGCGCCGACCTGCTCGCCCGTAAGCGGGACAAGCGGCTTCTCACCCAGTGGAAACACATGCTGGTGCCGCTCGTACCGGTCAGCCTCCTGCTGCTCGGACTCATCATGCTCGGCGGCGACATGGGCACCGCGATCATTCTCACAGCGGTCCTCTTCGGCCTGCTCTGGCTGGCCGGGGCGCCCACCCGGCTGTTCACCGGGGTGCTCGCGGCGGCCCTCGCCGTCGGTGCGTTCTTCATCACCACCAGCCCGAACCGGATGGCCCGGCTGGGCTGCATCGGCGCCACCGACCCCGGCCCGGACGACCAGTGCTGGCAGGCGGTACACGGAATCTACGCGCTCGCCTCCGGCGGATGGTTCGGTTCCGGACTCGGTGCGAGTGTGGAGAAATGGGGGCAACTTCCCGAACCGCATACCGACTTCATCTTCGCCGTGACCGGGGAGGAACTCGGTCTCGCGGGGACGCTGTCGGTGCTCGCTCTCTTCGCGGCTCTAGGCTATGCGGGTATCCGCGTGGCCGGACGCACGGAGGAACCCTTCGTGAGGTACGCCGCGGGAGGCGTGACCACCTGGATCACGGCGCAGGCCGTGGTCAACATCGGTGCGGTGCTCGGCCTGCTGCCGATCGCCGGTGTCCCGCTCCCGCTGTTCTCCTACGGAGGTTCCGCCCTGCTGCCGACGATGTTCGCCATCGGCTTGCTGATCGCCTTCGCGCGCAGCGATCCCGCGGCGAGGGCGGCCCTGGCCATGCGGCAGCCCGTTCTGCGGCTGCGGCTGCGGAGAAGGCTGGCAGGGGTGAGACGCAAAACGATGAGACGGCGCGCCTGGCGGCCGCCGTCCGGAGAGCGGTGAATCAGGGTGCACGTCGTACTCGCCGGTGGGGGGACCGCCGGCCACATCGAGCCCGCGCTGGCCCTCGCGGATGCTCTGCGCAGGCAGGACCCGACCGTGGGGATCACGGCGCTCGGCACGGAACGCGGCCTGGAGACCCGCCTGGTACCCGAGCGCGGATACCGCCTGGAGCTGATCCCGGCCGTGCCGCTGCCGCGCAAACCCACTCCCGAGCTGATCACCGTGCCGGGACGGCTGCGCGGCACCATCAAGGCCACGGAACGGATCCTCGAACAGACCAAGGCCGACTGCGTGGCCGGGTTCGGCGGCTACGTGGCGCTGCCCGCCTACCTGGCGGCCAAGCGGCTCGGTGTGCCGATCGTCGTGCACGAGGCCAACGCCAGGCCCGGCCTGGCCAACAAGATCGGCTCGCGCTACACGCGCCACGTCGCGGTCTCCACCCCGGACAGCAAGCTGCGCAACGCGCGTTACATCGGCATCCCGTTGCGCCGCGCCATCGCCACGCTCGACCGTGCCGGAGTGCGTTCGGAGGCCCGCGCCGCCTTCGGTCTCGACGCCAACCTGCCGACGCTGCTGGTCACGGGCGGCTCGCAGGGCGCCCGCCGCCTCAACGAGGTGGTGGGGCAGGCCGTACCGCACCTGCAGCGCGCCGGCATCCAGACGCTGCACGCCGTGGGACCGAAGAACGAACTGCCGCAGACCGACAACATGCCGGGAATGCCGCCATACGTCCCGGTACCGTATGTGGACCGGATGGACCTCGCGTACGCCGCGGCCGACATGATGCTCTGCCGCGCGGGCGCGATGACCGTGGCGGAGCTGTCCGCGGTCGGGCTGCCGGCCGCCTACGTCCCGTTGCCGATCGGCAACGGCGAACAGCGGCTGAACGCCCAGCCCGTCGTCAAGGCGGGCGGCGGCCTGCTCGTCGACGACGCCGAGCTGACACCGGAGTGGATCCGGAGCAACGTGCTCCCGGTCCTGTCCGATCCGCACCGGCTGTACGACATGGCACGCGCCGCGGCCGAGTTCGGCCGTCCGGACGCCGACGAGCTTCTGGTCGGCATGGTGCTCGAGGCGATCGCGGCCCGCCGAGGGGCGTGAGAGAAGGCGGGGAAGCGTGGCCGGACAGACGGGGCCGACGAAGAGCGCGGGCC
>NZ_JBOHCV010000130.1:0-9926 GCF_050698815.1 Streptomyces sp. | reverse complement strand
GGCTGCGGTGGCGGGGGCGGCAGCTGACCGGCGGCGCCCGGTTACCTGGTTGGCGCCGGCTCGTTGAGTGCTGGATAGTTGAACATCTGATCTGCTGACCCCCCGAGGGGGTGGCAATCGGGATGAGTTGGGTAAAAACACTGCGGGCAGACACATTTCGTGATTTGGTGATCCCTCACCACTGCGTGTCTGCGGAGCCGACTCATGCTCACCTCTCTCTCCACCTCATACACCGACACCCGTGCGGGTGACCTCGCCTGGGCACTGGGACGCGAGCCGCTTCCCGCCCTGGCAACCCGCGAGTTGGAACTCGGCCGCGCCACCGTGCAGTTGCGCCTGCTCGGCGCCTCACATCAGGTGCTCCTCGAAGAGGACGGCAGCACCTGTTCCGAGACCGTCGCCTGCATGCCCGGCTGCAGCACTCCCCTCCCGCTCGGCATCTCCGAGCGGGTGGGGGAGTGGGAGTACGAGTTCGCGGCGCGCGTCGAGACGCTGTCACCCGGCTCCTTCGCGGGGCGGGCGCAGGAGTTGCTCGCGCTCGTCTCCGACCATCCCAACGGGCTCACCGGCACCTTCCCGGGTGCCCCGCACGCCTTCACCGCGTTGCTGGTGCAGCGGCACGAGAGTCAAGTGCACTGGCGCACCTGGCACTCGTACCCGCAGGAGGGCCGGCTGGTCTCCACGCGTACGCGCGTCGTCGACCCGGCGCCCCAGGCGACGGTCACGCCCGCGGCCTCCGTGCGGCCCGTCGTCCGGGCGTCGATCGCGGCACCCTCGCCGCCCTCGGGCCCGGTCCGGCGGGAACGGCCGGCGGTGGCCTGAGAGGAGCCGCCCGCAGGGGCCATCACCCACTATGCCGTCAGCCCTTTCGTCCGCCAGGTCGTCCGCTGTGCCTTCTGTGCCTCCCTGTGCTTCGTTGCGCGTGAGCTGCCACGGGAGTCCACATGTGGGTGACCTTGGCCTGATTCCCCGTCACGTAACGTTCCCATCATGATCGACCGCCCCGTCAGCCCTCCGGAGGAGGACGCGAGACTGCCCGTGCCCGCCGGGATCGGGCGCGGTCTCGTGCTCGCGTCCGTCTTCGTCTGCGCCGCCTGCGGGCTCGTCTACGAGCTGGAACTCGTCGCGCTCGCCTCCTACTTGGCGGGCGACTCGGTCACCCAGACGTCCGTCGTGCTCTCCGTGATGGTCTTCGCCATGGGCATCGGCTCGCTGCTGGCCAAGCGGCTGCGCTGCCACGCCGCGACCGGGTTCGGCACCGTGGAGGCGCTGCTCGCCCTGATCGGCGGCGGCTCGGCGATGGCGCTCTACGCCAGCTTCGCCTGGTTCGGGGAGGCGCGGATCGCGCTCGTCGGCTTCTCGCTCGCGATCGGGATACTGATCGGCGCCGAGATGCCGTTGCTGATGACCCTCATCCAGCGCATCCGGCGGCAGGACGCGGGCGGCGCCGTCGCCGACCTCTTCGCCGCCGACTACGTGGGCGCGCTGGTGGGCGGGCTGACCTTTCCCTTTCTTCTGCTGCCGTTCTTCGGCCAGTTGACCGGCGCGCTGCTGACCGGGGTGGTGAACGCCGTGGCGGGAGGGGTGGTGGTGCTGTGGCTCTTCCGCCACGACGTGAGTGTGCGGGTGCGCTGGGGCCTGCTCGCCGGGAACGGCGGGGTGGTGCTGCTGCTGATCGCGGGCACCGCCTTCGTCGGAGCCTTCGAACGGGCCGCGCGCGAGGTGGTGTACGGCGAGGACGTGCGGGTCGCGGTGCGGACGGACGTACAGGAGGTGGTGCTGACGGGCGGCGCCGACAAGAAGGGGCAACGGGGCGGTGAGCCGCTGAAGTTGTTCCTGGACGGCCGGCTGCGGGTGTCCTCCGTCGATGAGTACCGCTACCACGCGTCACTGGTGCACCCCGCCATGGCCGACCGGCCGCGCCGACGGGTGCTGATCCTGGGCGGCGGCGACGGGCTGGCGCTGCGCGAGGTGCTGCGCCACCCCGATGTGCGGGAGGTGACCGTCGCCGAACGCGATCCGGAGGTCGCGCGGTTGGCCCGTACGGACCCCGGGCTGCGACGCCTCAACAGGGACGCGTACCGCGACCGGCGGGTGCGGCTGGAGACGGGTGACGTCTTCGCGTGGCTGCGGGAGCGGGTGGGCGGCGCCGGTGCGGGTGCGGGGGCCGGCCCGGGGGCCGGTGCGGCAGCGGCCGCGCCGTACGACGTCGTCATCTCCGACCTGCCGGACCCGGCGATCTCGACGAGTTCGAGGCTCTATTCGGAGGAGTTCTACGGGCTGGTGGCGCGGTCGTTGGCTCCCGGCGGCCGGTTCGCGGTCCACGCGGGCGCGGCCGGCGACCGCCCGCGCGCGTACTGGACGGTGGAGTCGACCCTCCGCTCCGCCGGTCTGCGGACCTCGCCGTACGTGGTCGAGGGCCGGTCCGCCGGTTTCACGACGGGACCGGACCGCTCCCACTCCCGCCTGCGTTCCGGCCCACGCTCCGGCTCGCACCCCTCCGCACGGTCGCGGGACTGGGGCTTCGTGCTCGCGGCGCACCCGCCCACCACCCGAACGATGTCCCCGCCCACGACTCTGGCCGGGACTGCCGGGACTGCCGGGATGGATGGGCCGACCGGGATGCATGGGCGGACCGGGCTGCCCGGGGGAGCCGACGGGCCGCGGCTGCGACCGCTGACAGCTGGCCAGTTGCGGGCGGCGCGGCTACGGGCGGAGCGCGAGCGCATCACGGGACTGCCGCCGTCGACGCTGACGCGTCCGCGGTACTAGTGCCCCTCCCGGCAAGCTTTGCCCTGTCGCGCCGCCCATCACGCGTGGCCGATAGCCCTGGTAGTTCCGCTACAAGGACTCCCGGCCGCCTTGCGTTTCGCATCCCCTGGGCCTGCGGCCCGGGGAGACCCCAAGCCCTGGGCCTGCGGCCCGGTGAGACCCCATGACTGGACGACGCTCCCCAACGGGCAAACATTTCCGGTCACGGCACCGGCGCGGGTGAGGTTTCGGCGGCACGCAGCGCAAAGGCGACTACCGGTCACATGGACGAGGCGTGGTGGGTAGGCTCCGCCCCATGGAGCACGAGGTGAACGTTCCGTTTTCCGTCGGGTCGGTACGGGCGGCGCTCGCTGAGCCGCAGCGGGTGGCGCGCTGTGTGCCGGGCCTGCAGCTCGACAGTGCTGCGAGCGCCGCGGGCGCCACCGAGGGGCGGCTGCGTGTCCGCCTCGGTGGCTCCACGATCACCTACCGGGGAAGCCTGACCGTCACGGAGCACGGCGAGGAATTCGCCGTCAAGGGCAGCGGCACGGAGGCACGCGGCAGCGGCTCGGTGCGGCTGAAACTGACCGTGGTGCCGCGGCGGTCGCGGGACGGCGAGGGCACCCGGCTGGTCTGCTCCGGCACGGTGCGCGGCGACGGACGCCTCAAGGACGTCGAGCCGAAGACGGCGACGGCGGCGGGCCATCGGCTGCTGGAACGCTTCGGCGCGGCGCTCGGCGAAAGCATCCGCGACAACCCGCCGGAGGCCCTCGACGCACCGGACGCGCCCGCCGCGGAACCGGCCGCCACGGAAGCCCCGCGGGCCCCGCGCGGCATCGGCGAGCCCGGCGACAACGAGCGGGTCATCCCCGGCATCCCGGGCCCGGAGAAGGGTGAATCGCGCACGTCCGGCGAAACGGAAGCCGGCGCGAAGCCGGACGCGGCCGCCGACGAGGCCGAGCCGGCCGCCGACACCGGCGAGCCCGGTTCCGCCGGCGAGTCCGGGGAAGCTGATGCCGGGGACGCCGATTCCGGTCCGGACCAGCCCGCCGGCCCGGACCGTCCCGAGCACACCGGCGTCTTCGACACGGAGATCCCGCCGCCCTCCCTCGAGCCGGACGGCGGCGACGAGGCAGACGACGCCGACGAGGCGGCGGCCGAGGCGGCCCACGCACGCCGCACGATGATCGGGCGCAGCGCGGAGGAGGTCGACCACGCCCCGCCGCGCGGCCGTTACGCCCCCGTCCCGGTGCCGGAGACCATCACCAACTCGGCCGCTCTGCGCTGGGCCGCACCTGCCGTGGCGGCCGTGGTGGCCGGCGCGGTCGTCCTCGGCCGCGCCCTGCGCCGCCGCCGCTGACCGTGGCTGACCGCCGCTGAGGGCGCAGAACAGGCCGTGTCGGAGCGCGGCGGTTTAGGGTCGCGCTATGACTGATTCCGCCACCACTGACGCCGGCGTCACGCTCCGCGCCGGAGACGCCGAGCTGAGGGTCGAACCGCACCAGGGCTGCCGGCTCGCGTCGCTGCGGATTCGCGGTAAGGAGCTGCTGCGGCAGGGCGAGAAGTACGGCGCGTTCGTGATGGTGCCGTGGTGCGGCCGTACGGACCAGGGCCGCTTCCGCAGCGGCGGCGAGCTGTACCAACTCCCCCTCGGCAGCGGCCCGCACGCCCTGCACGGCACCGTGCGGCACGCCGCCTGGAGCACCGTGCGCAGCGACGAGCGGACGGCGGTCTTCACCTACGAGCTGACCGACCCCTGGCCCTGGGAGGGCCGTGTCACCCAGGCCGTCGAGCTGGCCGAGGACGGCGGCGGCGTCACCCTCACCCTGGGCGTGGAGACCGCCGACGTCAGCTTTCCGGCCCAGGCGGGCTGGCACCCGTGGTTCCTGCGCCATCTCGGCGAGCGCGACAGCGGCGGCAGCGGCAGCGGTGACGGCGTACGCATCGACTTCGACCCGGAGTGGCAGGAGGAGCGCGGCGTCGACCACCTCCCCACCGGCAAGCGGGTGCCGCCGCGACCGGGACCGTGGGACGACTGCTTCGGCATGCCGCAGGGCGTGGACGTCACGCTGACCTGGCCCGGCGAGGTGCAGCTCAGGGTCGCCAGCCGCGCGGAGTGGGTCGTCGTCTATGACGAGCAGCCGGACGTCGTCTGCGTCGAGCCCCAGACCGGCCCGCCCAACGGTCTCAACACCCACCCGCAGCTGGTCACCCCCATAGACCCGCTGGAGGTCTCCACGACCTGGACCTGGCGCACGCTGTAGTAGGCCTACGCCGGTTCCGCCCCGGTGCCCCCGGCGGCATAGGCTCGTCCCCCATGAGCACTGCATCCTCCTCCCCCGGAGCGTCCCCCGTCTCCTCCCCCACCGGCGCGCGAGACGGGCTGCTGCGGCAGATCAAGGACAAGGCCGTCGTGCACGGCAAGGTCACCCTCTCCTCCGGGCAGGAGGCCGACTTCTACATCGACCTGCGCCGCATCACCCTCGACGGCGCGGCGGCGCCGCTCGCGGGCCAGGTCATGCTGGATCTCACCGCCGAACTCGACTTCGACGCCGTGGGCGGGCTGACGCTGGGCGCCGATCCGGTGGCCGCGTCCATGCTGCACGCGGCGGCGGCGCGCGGGCGTGCGCTGGACGCGTTCGTCGTACGGAAGGCGGGCAAGGCGCACGGCCTGCAGCGTCGCATCGAGGGGCCGGACATCGCCGGCCGCCGGGTACTGATCGTCGAGGACACCTCCACCACCGGAAACTCGCCGCTCACCGCCGTGGAGGCGGCGCGGGAGGCGGGTGCGGAGGTCGTCGCGGTGGCCACGATCGTCGAGCGCGGCGCGGCCGGGGCGATCGAGGCGGCGGGCCTGCCGTATCTGCACGCGTACGAGCTGGCCGACCTCGGGCTGAGCTGAGCCCGGCCCGAGCCCTCCACCCGAGCCCACCTGAGCAAGGGCCGGAGCACAGCAGCCGGTCTGGGAGTATGGGGGCGACGATGACGTCGTTCCCTCGATCGGCACGCTGAAGCAGAGCCGACACGCACCCCAGGACCCAAGGAGCGGACAGATGCCCATCGCGACCCCCGAGGTCTACAACGAGATGCTCGACCGGGCGAAGGCAGGCAAGTTCGCCTACCCCGCCATCAACGTCACCTCGACGCAGACCCTGCACGCGGCGCTCCGCGGCTTCGCCGAGGCGGAGAGCGACGGCATCGTCCAGATCTCCACCGGCGGTGCGGAGTTCCTGGGCGGTCAGTACAGCAAGGACATGGTCAGCGGCGCGGTCGCGCTGGCGGAGTTCGCGCACATCGTCTCCCAGAAGTACCCGGTCAACGTCGCCCTGCACACCGACCACTGCCCGAAGGGCAAGCTCGACGGGTACGTGCGGCCGCTGCTGGCCCTCTCCAAGGAGCGCGTGGACGCGGGCCTGAACCCGCTCTTCCAGTCCCACATGTGGGACGGCTCGGCCGAGACGCTGAAGGACAACCTGGAGATCGGGCAGGAACTGCTCGCCCAGGCCGCCGCCGCGAAGATCATCCTCGAGGTCGAGATCACCCCGACCGGTGGCGAGGAGGACGGCGTGACCCACGAGATCAACGACGAGCTCTACACGACGGTGGACGACGCGCTGCGCACCGCCGAGGCGCTGGGCCTGGGCGAGAAGGGCCGCTACCTGCTGGCCGCCTCGTTCGGCAACGTGCACGGCGTCTACAAGCCGGGCAACGTCGTGCTCCGTCCCGAGCTGCTGGCGGACCTGCAGGAGGGCGTCGCCGCGAAGTCCGGCAAGGCCGCCCCCTTCGACTTCGTCTTCCACGGCGGCTCCGGCTCCACCGACACGGAGATCGCGACGGCGCTGGAGAACGGTGTGGTGAAGATGAACCTCGACACCGACACCCAGTACGCCTTCTCGCGGCCCGTCGCGGACCACATGTTCCGCAACTACGACGGTGTGCTGAAGGTCGACGGCGAGGTCGGCGACAAGAAGACCTACGACCCGCGCAGCTGGGGCAAGGCCGCCGAGAAGGGCATGGCCGAGCGCGTACAGCTGGCGTGCGCGAACCTGCGCTCGACCGGCACCCGGCTGAAGTAACCGGGCCGGACCGGGGGCCGGGCGGTGCCCGTGGGGGTGCCGCCGGGCCCTGTGCGGTGCCCGTGCGGTACCGGCGGGCCCTGTGCGGTACCGGCGGGCCCTGTGCGGTACCGGCGGCCGGACCGCCCGGACCGCGGACGGACAAGGCAGACTGGAAACCATGAGCATTCACGAAAACCTGCTCGGGGGTCCGCCCCCGACCGAGCTGCCCGACGATCCCGAGCCGCGCGAGCTGCTCGCCTCCGGTACGGCGCCCGCCGAGGTGGCCGCGCAGTACCCGGGGTCCTCGCTGGCGTGGGCGGTGCTCGCCGATGACGCCTTCGAGGGAGGCCGGGTCGTGGAGTCGTACGCCTACGCGCGTACCGGCTACCACCGCGGTCTGGACGCGCTGCGCCGCAGCGGCTGGAAGGGCCACGGGCCGGTGCCCTTCGAGCACGAGCCGAACCGTGGCTTCCTGCGCGCGCTGCACGCCCTCGCACGGGCGGCGGGAGCGATCGGGGAGACCGAGGAGCACGAGCGCTGCTCGACCTTCCTCAAGGAGAGCTCGCCCACCGCCGCGGCGACGCTGACGTAGGACCGGGGCGTAAGGCAGAGCTGTAGGGCCGTGGGCGGCCCGCGGGGCATATGACAAGGGTGCTGACCAGGTGCCCTTGTCCCTGCGGGCCGCCTCACCGATGATGATGCGTGGGTCCGCCCGCCGGGACAGTACCGGGGCGGGCCCGAGGGGACCGGGGCTCCACCGTCGACAGAGAGGGAGCGGACCGCTACCCGGCACACCACATTCAGGAGACAGCGATGTCGCACGACGTCGAGGACCCCGAGGCCGGTTCGCAGGCCCCCCATCTGGATTTCGCCGGCACCACCCCGTACGAGGACTACGTCCAGGCCGACGTCCTCACCCACCTGCAGCACCCGCTGTCCGACGACCCGGGTGAAATGGCCTTCCTCGTCACCACGCAGGTCATGGAGCTGTGGTTCACCTGCATCGTGCACGAGTGGCAGACGGCCGCCGAATCGTTCCGCCAGGACGACCCGGCGCGTGCGCTGGCGGCGCTGAAGCGTTCCACGTACGAGCTGAGGTCGCTGAACGCGTCCTGGGAGCCGCTCGCTCACCTCACCCCCGCCCAGTTCAACTCCTACCGTGCCGCGCTGGGTGACGGGTCCGGCTTCCAGTCGGCGATGTACCGGCGGATGGAGTTCCTGCTCGGTGACAAGTCCGCCTCGATGCTCGTACCGCACCGTGGCGCGCCGCGCGTGCACGCCGAGCTGGAGAAGGCGCTGCACGAGCCGAGCCTCTACGACGAGGCGCTGCGCCATCTCGCCCGGAGCGGGGAGGCGGTGCCGGCGGCTGTGCTGGAGCGGGACGTGTCGAAGCCGTACGTGGCGCACCCGGAGGTCGAGGCCATGTGGGCCGCCGCCTACGGGCGGCAGCTGCCGGACGGTGACGTGGCTCCGGCGGTCCGGATCGGTGAGGCGTTGACCGAGGTCGCGGAGCTGGTGTGGCGGTGGCGCAACGACCACCTGGTCGCCACCCGGCGGGCCATGGGCTCCAAGGTGGGCACCGGCGGTTCGGCGGGCGTGGCCTGGCTGGAGAAGCGGGCCGCCAAGAGCGTCTTCCACGAGCTGTGGACGGCGCGCAGCCATGTCTGAGGCCGAGGTGTCGGGGGCTGAGCTGTCGGGCGTCGAGGTCTTGGGTGCTGAGGGCTACGGGCCGGCCGCCGAGCTCGATGCCCGCGACGAACTCGCCGCCCACCGCAAGGACTTCGTCCTCGACGACACCGTCTATCTGGACGGCAACTCCCTCGGCGCGCTGCCCTGCGCCGTCCCCGCGCGCCTCGCCGAGGTGGTGGCGCGAGAGTGGGGGGAGATGCGTATCCGCTCCTGGTCCGAGTCGGGCTGGTGGCAGGCCCCCGAGCGGATCGGCGACCGCATCGCACCGCTCGTCGGCGCCGCCGAAGGGCAGGTCGTGGTCGGCGACTCCACCAGCGTCAACGTCTTCAAGGCGGTGGTCGGTGCGATCCGCATCGCCCAGGCCGACGACCCGGCCAGGTGTGAAGTCCTCGTCGACGCGGCCACCTTCCCGACCGACGGCTACCTCGCCTCGTCCGCGGCCCGGCTGACCGGCGCCACGGTGCGGGCGGTGCGGGCCGCCGAGATGGGTGACGCGGCGGGCCCGGCGACCGCCGTAGCGCTCGTCAACCATGTCGACTACCGCACCGGCGAGTTGCACGATCTGCCCGCCGCCACGGCCGCCGTGCACCGTGCGGGCGGTCTCATCGTCTGGGACGTCTGCCACAGCGCGGGCGCGCTCCCCGTCGAACTCGACGCGTCCGGTGCCGACTTCGCCGTCGGCTGTACGTACAAGTACCTCAACGGCGGCCCCGGCTCGCCCGCCTTCCTGTACGTACGCCGGGAGTTGCAGCCCCGCTTCGACTCCCCGCTGCCCGGCTGGACCTCGCATGCCGACCCGTTCGCCATGACCCCCGGCTACGCGCCCGCCGAGGGCGCCACTCGCGGCCGGGTCGGCACGCCGGACATCCTCTCCATGCTCGCTCTGGAGGAGGCGCTGAAGGTCTGGGACGGCGTGGACATCGCGGCGGTACGGGCCAAGAGCCTCGCGCTGACCGACTTCTTCCTGCGCCGGGTGCGCGCGTACGTACCCGGTGACCGGCTCCGCCCGCTCACTCCGCAGGCCCACGAGCGGCGCGGCAGCCAGGTCTCGCTGCTCTGCGACGGCGGGCCCGACGGTGAGCACGCGCCGGACGCGGAGACCGTCATGGCGGCGCTGATCGCGCGGGGCATCGTCGGCGACTTCCGCCGGCCCGGCGTGCTCCGGTTCGGGTTCACCCCGCTCTACACCTCCTTCACCGACGCCGAGCGCGCCGCCCGCGCGCTCGGGGAGGCGGTGAGCGAGGCATGACGGAGTGAGCGCGTCATGACCGGAGTGGACGGGGCGGAGGCGGCGGCGCTGCTGGGGCTGAAGCCGGTGCCGCCGGAGCGCACGGAGCCATACGGGGAACACCCCTCGCAGGTCATCGACTTCTACGGGCTGGGCGCGCGCGGGCCCCGAATCACCGTGCTGCACGGCGGGTTCTGGCG